>JANHAI010000014.1 GCA_024464205.1 Candidatus Methanomethylicia archaeon | reverse complement strand
AAATGGCGCTTACCTTTCCTGCTTGGCTTTGTTGCTCAAAACGCCTATCCCCTCGATGTAACAGTCAACGGTGTCTCCATCGTGCAGCTGTCCTATCTTCTCGGGAGTGCCCATTGCGATCAGAGAACCTGGCTCCAGGGTAGTGAAGGAAGAGATGTATTCGACGACGGTGGGCACGTCGAAGATCATCGCTTTAGTGTTGGAGCTCTGCTTAACCTCGCCATTCACTTTGAGGCTCAAGTCCAGACCCATAGGATTCGGGATCTCGTCCTTGGTCACGATGCACGGCCCTACGGGCGCAAAGGTGTCGAATCCCTTAGACCTCAGCCACGGCCTCGCCAGTGAGAAGTCCTTCTGCTGGATGTCTCGTGCCGTTATGTCGTTCAATATCGTGTATCCAAATATCCTGGAAAATGCATCTTCTTTTGATATGTAGCGCCCGCCTTTTCCAATGACGACTGTCAGCTCCACCTCATAGTCAACACGCGCAGCTACCTTCGGGAGCATTATCTCGTCTCCCTGCCCAATAACTGACTTTGATGGTTTCATGAAGACGATTGGTACTTCTGGGATGGGCCTCTTCAATTCAGGCGCATGAGACCTGTAATTGAACCCTAGGCAAAAGACCGCAGGAGGGCGGACGATGGGCGCCATTATTTTCACACTAGCAAGTGGGAAGGCATCGCCTGAAGCGACCATCTCAGCGAGGGATTTTTCCGATATAGAATCGCATTCCTCCTTCAGCAAGCGCAATACCCTCTCGTCCGAGGACTGCACCAGGGGCAGGAGGCAGTGGCTGTGGGAGAAGTCTATGCCTCTCATTGAAATGAAGGATTGGAGCCTTATGATCATATTTCCCTTTATTATGCCCGGGTAGATCTCTGAGCCGTGCATAAAAGTTGCAAGTTTCATTAGTAATCAACACTCCTTGCGTTTATAAATGGAGTAGGTATCCTCCAGATAATTAAGTTTTACAGATCACAGAGGATCGAAACGTTCCGATGCCTTACTAACCAAGGGCTTTAATATGCGTTAAGAGTGAAGGGGGTCCCGATCGATGGCGACGGAAGGCATTCCTTGATCCGTCTACACGCCTTCTCCAATTCTTCGATAATGCATCCCGTATTCACTTTCATGGGATTTAAGAAATTCCTTGAATGCCGCCCTGCTGAGCATATCTGCCTCGGCATTCTCATCGCGAGGCACCCACTCAAAGGATACCTTTTTGAATTTCAGAGCCAGTTCCCTGGCGCGGCGATTGAGATCCAATAAGCGGCTGGCTCTGACGGCGTAGGCGCCTCGCATCTGCATTATCACAAGCTGGCTGTCCCCCTTCACAACCAGCTCGTCGAGCTTATGCGAGATTGCGCATTCCATCCCTTTGATCAAGGCAAAGTATTCGGCAACGTTGTTAGTGACATCGTCTCCAAACATGCCAGCGCCCACGAATCCCTTTCCTTCGCACAGTTTCGAGGAGCCTTTAAAGAGCACGAAGCCATAAGTCGCAACGCCACCGGGGTTTCTCGGTTCGCAGAGACCATCAAAATAGAGGGTGTTCATTCAGATCGCCACCCCAAGTGTGAAGATCAGGATTGCGTTATAGAAGAACCAGGCGGAAAAGGCAGCAAGGAGCAGGCCCGACGAGATAACGACTGCCCTGTAGAGCGAAGAGAAGCGCTTACCAGCCAGGTTCATGGCCAAAGGGAAGGAGGTTATCCATATTAGAATTCCTGCAAAGAAGCCTGCGATTATCATTATTCCGATGCTTGATATCAATGAGATCCCTACGCTCATCCACCAGGAAATCTGGAACGGGTTCGTTATACCGATGGCTAAACCCGAAAAGTAAGGCATTCTTGTCTTTTTCCTGCTGGCTGATTTCAAGAGATCGCCCTTCGAGGTTGACTTCAGCGTGAAGTATGATAAAAAAGCCATAAGGCAAGCGCTTATGATGAAGAACAAGCCTTTGAGTTGGCCGCCAAGGAACAACAATGATCCCAAGTAATAGGAGGCGATTAGGAATATGGCGTCGGCTGTGAGTGCGCCCAGCCCCACCAGGAAGCCGTTGAGCTTCGTAGATGATATTGCCTGGACTGCGATCAGTGCGTTAACGGGCCCAGGAGGTGCGGCTATTGATAACCCCAACAACATGCCTGCAGAGATGGCTGCAATCGATTCCATTTGTCGTGATGCCCCCTCCCATACACCTAAAATAGCTTCGCCCTCTCCCTATCCCAGTAGGCGATCGCATCGTGGGAGTGTATCGACTCGTAGCTCTGTGCCTCTATGCGGTTTGCCTGAGGGAAGAGTTTCAAGCACTCCCTTACCAAGTCTTCGACAAAGCGTGGCGCATTCTGCGCATCCAAGATCTTCGCCGCCTCTTCATCTCTTTTGAGGTGCTCGGTCAATGAAGCTGAGAAACAAGAATCCAGTTTTTTGCTAACATCCCTAAAATCGATTATTTGCAGAGAATTCAAGCTCAGTCGCAATGTTGCCCTCTGCATGTGCGCTATGCCACAAGTCATTTTGCTGCAAGGACACGCAGCTATTCCGTCCTTTGAGAAGCCATATTTTATGGGCCCTGATTCTTCGACTTCCACCGAGACCCCCATGAACTGGTCGCCAACGGGGTATTGGAACTCGCACTTTACGGCGCAGTCCTTCTGTGTCCTGTTCACGTCTCTGCATATTGATCTTAAGGCATCTTCGATCGCACCCCCCTGGCTGTTCCTCAAGACGGCCCCCACAAGCCTGCTCATGTGGACCCCGCGAAGGTTCGTTCGGACGGTCAGTGTAAGGCACACCGGAAAAGAGAGTTGGCCGCACTTGTACATGACGCGCAGGTTGCATATCCCTGCATCTATGACGTTGTCCGCAGGTGAATCCTGGAGTTCAGGATCATGAGGCATGCGCCAACCCCTCCAACCAGGCGGGGTAACCGATTGACTGTGGAATCAAGCCCTCTTCAGCCCCATGCTAATTGTGCTGCCCTTGCCGAGACCCTCTGTGAAGGTAATTCTGAAGGATTCGACGTTTGAAGGGAGGGATCGAGCGAGTCTCTCTGCTGCAACCAAAGCCAACTCCTCAGAAGTCCCTTCGCCTTCGATTAGGAAAACATGATCGGAAGGTACAATAAAGCGGTACTTTCCATAATGTATTTCGATCAGCCCCTCATTTTTTCTTTCGACAGCATATTTTCTACAGGCGATGAGTTTATGGTCAAAAGTAGACAGTGTTGACTTTAGCACCTCTTTTGCGACAGCGAAGTCCAGAATCATGCCTGATTGGCCAATTCCACCATACAGCTCCAATTTTACGGACGAAGTATGACCATGGAGGGGGGAACATTTTTCGCTCTCAGGTAGGAAATGCGAATAGTCGAAAGAGTCTTCTACGAAGATTGAACACTGCGCCTTTTGGGGGGGTCCCGAAGACATCGTGGATTCACTTCCTTACAATCTAGTTTCGATTCAACTCCTTACAATTTCCCCTTTTCGATACGGGAGACCGAATTCCTCCCTGCTGGCAATCTCCTCTGGCGCTTTCTTGTTTCGGAGTACAGACGCAATGGCGCCAGTAAGCGATGGCTTGTTGCTCGGGAATCCTACCGCTATCATTGCAAGGACAGCATACTCGCCAGGTATCTTTAGCGCCTCCCTCACTTTGGCTTCATCAAAGCTACCGATCCAGCATGTACCCAATCCTTCGTTTGTCGCGGCGATAACCATGTTCTGCATCGCGATTGCGGTGTCCACAGCGTGCCATTTTGGGGACCTCTCCTTGTTACTGCACCCAACGATGACCAATGGCGAAGATGTTAAGAACCCTGCAAACTTCCCTCCGGCGAGTGCTTTTCGCCTTTCGCTATCTGTAACGAATATGAAGTGCCAAGGCTGCCTATTCATCGCGGATGGGGCAGCCCTGCCTGCCTCGAGAATCCTGTCCATAGATTCCTGCGGGACCGGATCCGGCAAGAAGGACCTGACTGATCTCCTTGTCATTATGGCTTGGAATGCGTCCATTCAAATCGCCAATAGTAATTGTCTGCGATCCCCTTATTTCTGTTTCAGCCTTTTTGAGGAAAAGATATCTGTTTAGGCGGTAGCAATAGGTAAGTATATGGAGAGTCCCTCTCATGGTTCTCATCAGAGAAGTCGAGGAACTTAGGGTAAGGCTGCTGTGCGACAATTCGGTTAGGATGGGGATGAGGCGCATCATGGCGGAGCATGGCTTTTCGGCCCTATTGAAGGCCGAGGGTGGCGCCGTCTTGTTCGATGCCGGCCAATCAGGGAAGGTAGTCATCAGCAACATCATAGCGACTGGCGAGGTCAGTGGAATAGAGAAAGTGGTGTTAAGCCACGGGCATTACGACCATTCCGGCGGGCTGCTCGAGATCAAAGAGGCGTTTCCCTCTATAACGAAAGTTTATGCAGGCAGGGGGGCGTTTTTTAGGCGATACAAGAAGGTGAGGGGAAAGACGGTTGAGATTGGGGCACCTTTCACAGAAGAACAGGTAAGGGAGAAAGGAGTTCAAATCGTTGAATGCGCCAGCCCAATCTTGGTTGAGGACTGGATCGCCGCCACCGGTAAGGTTACAAAGACTAACGAGTTCGAGCGCCCGGAAACCGAGTTCTACATTTATGCAAACAACAGCTATGCCCAAGACCCTTTTGAAGACGACCAAGGAGTCATAATTAGGCTCAAGGGAAAGGGACTCGTAATCATCACGGGGTGTGCTCATTCAGGCATTGCGAATACCGTAAAACAGGCAAAGATCATGACGGGCGAAGAAAAGGTTTACGCAATAATTGGAGGTTTTCACCTGAATGATGCCTCGGATCGGAGGATGGGCAAGACGATCGATGCTTTGAAGGAAGCGAACCCAGAGGTTTTAATCCCTTGCCATTGCACCGGCTTCTCAGCTACAAACGAAATTATTAATGCGTTTGGAGCAAAAGTGTGGGAGGCGGGTTCTGGGGCGCTCTTCACTTTAGGCGCCAAAAGTTTTTGAGGCATCAATGGCACGGCAAGGCGGGGAGAGAGCTTAAGACATTGAGCAAAACCCTCTCGAACCCGCTTTCCTCCGATTCAATGGCTTGATCTATCACCGTATCAAGTAACTCGGCTTTCAGAAAAGATGAGGCTGTACAAGGCGAAGTGCGGCCATTATTGAGCGTGAACATATGATATCTCATAAATTGTCCCATTTCTGTAAGACCCCTCCCATATTATGCGGTGAGGTATGGAAACGTTTCCAGATCTATCAGAATAGTCGGCACGGATCATTGATCCATTGGTCTGGTTCACAATTTCAAGTATCCATCCATCGCTGCTGAACTTACCGCCCCATTGGTATTTCCAATCTAGATTGATCAAGAATGGGGCGGCGTCAGGGTGGTTTTGAGTTATGAAGTATAATGCATCATCCTTCAGCCCTGAATTGTATTTGGCATTAGGATCGAATGTGGAGGGGTTTGAGTATACAAGAATGGCCAATAGCACTAATCCCAATACAGTCAAAGAGGCGAGCGCCGTCTTCCTGATCTGCATGCACCCCACATACATTAAGTTGCGCGCAAAATGATAATTCTATGCAATAGAACGTCGATGGGGACGTATGATCTAGCGGCTAGAACACCATTACGATATCAATGCCCTATAAGCCACTTATATACAAAAATATATCGAGGTTTGAGATTTATTGTGGATGGTCGCATCAATTGCCAAACTACAAGGATTCCGCAATTTTCCCTGTTCAGAAGGAGGACAGGGTGCTAAGGGGCGTAGACCTTGCGCTACTCTGGGCGGGATCAGCAGTTGCTGTCGATGTATGGTACAGCGGCGGCTACTTGGCAGACGTCGGTTGGATAGCAGGGATAGCAATGATAGTGGCAGGCTCAATCGTGGGGAGCCTGATCTTTGCGGCAGCAGGCTTGATCGGCAGCTATGCCGGAATACCATCCATGGTCAGCGTCAGGGGCAGCTTCGGCATCCGCGGCTCATATCTTATGAGTTTTTTGAATTACTTGACGCTTGTCGGCTGGACTGCGTGGATGATAAACATCAATGCGTCTGCAGCAGATGCTGTTGGCAGACTAACCTTCGGGTGGGAAGGCTTTGGTTATTGGATAATCATATGCGGAATTGCCTGCACGCTTCTTGCTCTCTTCAGGGCTGAGGGGTGGAAGTGGTTCTCGAGGGCTACAGTGGTGGCGTTGGTCGTCATGGCTGCAGCAATCAATGTTGTACTATTTTCCAATTATAGCTGGAATTTCCTAGCTGCAATCCCAGGTGGGGGAATGCACCTAAGCGTTGCCTTCGACCTTGCCTTAATCATACCGCTCTCCTGGGCGCCACTTGCTGCAGACTATATGCGCTTTTCCAGAAGCCCGAAAGGAGGTTTTTTTGGCAGTTTTATTGGCCAGTCGAGCGTCAATGCGTGGTTCTACGCGACTGGCTTAGCGTGTGCCCTAGCATTTGGGATGCTCGACCCAACCGTATACGTGACGATGGTTGCAGGAATTTCTTTCGGAATTGTTGCCCTTTTTGTGATATGGCTAGGCACAATCACAACGACGTTCTTAGACATCTACTCAGCAAACATATCGCTCATCAATGTGATGCCCAACCTGAAGGAGTGGCAGGGGACTTTGATGACGGGCGGAGCCGGCACATTAATCGCACTCCTGCCGTGGTTAGGCGTTTTTGTTGATTTTCTGTACGTGATAGGGGCAGTATTCGTGCCAATGTTCGCAATCGTGATCGCGGACTACTTTATCGTGAATAAGAGAGGGTATTCGGTGACTGAGCTCTATGATCCACGTGGCCGATACTGGTTCAGCCATGGCTTCAACTTGTGCAGTATGGTGGTATGGGGCATCGGAATCGCGATCTATTTCTTTATACAATCCTTCGCTCCATCATTGGGGATGACACTTCCATGCTTTTTGTCGACTTTTCTGATTTATCTCTTGGTCAAAAAGGCATTCTAGGGCTGGATTATGTTTTGGCTGTCGGATTGAGCTAGGCGCAACGTTTAAAGAGATTAGACTATTTTTGTCAGGCATGGAATATGTTGTGCGGCTGAAAGACCTTGTGAAGGATTATGGTGGTAGGAAAGCCCTTGACGGAATCACCATGCAAATAGAAGAGGGGGAGATATTCGGCCTCATTGGCCCAAATGGCGCAGGCAAAACCACAACACTTCGCATAATATCCACGATCATTAAGCCGACGGCTGGCCAGGCATTGGTCTGTGGAATTGATGTGCTGAAAGCACCAAACGAGGTCAGAAAGTTGATAAGCTATCTCCCTGATGAAGCGGGAGCCTATCCCAACCTTTCTGGAGAGGAGTACCTGAAGCTCATGGCATCATTCTACTTTGAGAGCGGCAAAGGGATAGGGGAAGCTTTGGAAGAGGGGAGAAAGATCTCAGGTCTTGGGGAGAGGCTGAAGGAGAAGTCATCCACGTACAGCAGGGGAATGAAGAGGAGGCTCCAATTGGCTAGGACTCTTATGGTAAAGCCAAAGCTTGCAATATTGGATGAGCCGACGTCAGGACTCGATGTTACGCACGCATACCACTTAAGGAATGTGATAAGAGAATATGCTCGTACCCACAGCACCACAATCCTTCTTTCAAGCCACAACATGCTCGAAGTCGAGCACCTCTGCGATCGCGTATCATTCATTAATGAAGGCAAGCTCGTCGAAAGTGGCTCCCCGCAGGAATTGAAGTCGAGGTATGGCGCCCGGAACCTTGAGGAGGCTTTCATGAAGGTGGTCGGCGTTGCGTAGAGGGCTAAGGTTGTTGATGGCTAAAGAGGTCAAGGATCTGCTTCGAGACCCAAAGATATTGGTCGGCATGATTCTTTTCCCAGCGCTCATTTATCCGCTCATGGGTGCAGCCATGAGCATCTCTACAGGATCGGTCATCGAAACAGCCTCGGCAAACATGACAATCTACATGATAGACGATGACGGCGGCCCTCTTGCATCTACACTTAAAGAGTTCTTCAGAGGGGGTAATTTTACGGTTGAGGCGGTTGAGGGAGACCCTGCTTCGATGGCAGCATCTCTTCACGGAGGGGATGTGCTGATACACGTCCCAAGCGGATTCTCTGAAAACATAACAGCGTACCGCAGAGCAGACATCGGAATATTCGTCAATTTCAAGGAATTCTCGATTGTGGAATTCATCAAGGCCGGCAGGGCAGAGGGCATAGTCCGAATATTCGAGGGCGCCATTACCAATGCGCTTATCAGCAACGCCTTCCCCAACGCCAAAGCCGAAGACATATTGAACCCGGTGAAGATAGATTACAATTCGGTGATTCGCGGGGAGGCCCAGCCAATAAATCCTGAGGTTCTCCAGAACACCATGAGGTTACAAGGTGCAATGGGGCCTATAGTGATCCTGCTTGTCCTAATTCTGGCAATGCAGGTGGCAGCCACATCAATCGCTGTCGAGAAGGAAGCCAAGACCTTAGAAACGCTTTTAACAATACCCGTCAGCAGGTTGAGCATACTCTTCAGCAAATTGATAGGGTCATTCACAATAGCTTTCCTTGCCTCAGTGGCAACCGTCCTTTCATTCAGTTACTATTTCACAACGGTGTTGGGCACAGCAGCGGTTGATCAAGGGCTTGACCTCTCTGTTTTGGGCATTGGGCCTTCTTCAACTGGCTTCATAGTGCTGGGGGCAACGCTCTTTGGGGCGCTCCTATCAGCGCTCGCTTTGGCATTGACCCTCGGGACGCTCGCTCAAGACGTGAGGGGGGCGCAGTCCCTCGTCGGCGTACTTATGGTCCCTGTCATAATGCCGATGTTCTTCATAATGTTCGGCGACATGTCCTCGTTGCCGGCTGCACTCCAGACTGCCCTTTACCTCATTCCGTTTACATACCCCATGTTGGCGTCCCAAGCACTCTTCACAGGGAACTACGGGACGGTTTTTGTTGGTTTGGCTTACATGGCTGCTTTTACATTCGTAACGCTATATTTGGCAGCAAAAGTTTTCAGCAGCGAGCGGATAATGACAGCGAGGCTCTCATTTAGGCTTGGCAGGATAAAGCGATGATCCCAAAGTGCGAAGGTGAAAAGATCAACAAGGTGCGTGGAAGCCATTGATTGAAAGGCAGCTCCAGAAGCTGATGGTGGCGGTCTTCACTTTCTCGATCGGTTTTGGGATGATGACCCCAGCGATTCCGATATTTGCCCATTTGAGATTCCAAGCAAACGAATGGGAACTGGGCATACTCGGGGCGATAGTTGCGGTGCCATATGTTTTCAGCCCTGCGATCTTTGGAAAGCTTTCAGACAGGGTCGGAAGGAAGCCGATAATAATCAGCGCGATCGTGTTATATGCTTTGACAAGCGCCTCATACTTCTTTGCATCATCGATATGGGAATTCGCTCTTCTCAGGATCTTGGAGGGCATAGCTTTCTCTGCAATATGGCCATCAGCAGAAGCTTTCGTAGGTGACAACGCGCCGCCTTCGATCAGATCCAAGGCGGTCGGCCTCTACAGTGTTGCCTGGAGCAGCGGATATATGGTGGGGCCGTTTGTGCTTGGCTTGATAATCACAGCTGCTGATGTTTCCTACTCCTTTTTCGCAACTGCCCTTTTCCTCTTGGCTAGCCTCTTCATGGTCGTGGGAATAAACATGAGAGGCAAAAATGATGAGATTGAGGCTGCACAGGGCAGTTCTGAAAACGGGACTGTCTTGACAGTGATATACACTATGATACTTTGGGGGGCAACGATGCTTTCCTTTTTCTTCCTTTTCCCCGCTTTCGCCACCAACAATGGGATTGAGGCGTCAACAATCGCCTATATCGTCGGAGTCGTCGGAATAATGAGGACGGCGGTCTTTGCTTTGCACGGGCGGATAATGGGTGCCTTGGGGAGACTCGTCCTCCCGATTGGGATGCTCTGCCTCGTATGTTCGATGGCGCCCTTATGGGCATACCCTTCGATATGGGGCTTCATAATTAGCGCGATCTTCCTAGGGCTGTATCTTGGGCTGACATACGCATATTCGCTCCTCCATATGATAAATCGCCCGTCAAGGGGCCTCTATGCAGGGCTATTCGAGTCGGCAATCGGCATAGGGGAGCTGGTAGGCCCATTATCTCTGGGATACCTGGGCTATTTGTATGGGACAGCCTCGCCCTTCCTTTTGTTGCTGATATTGGGAGGGGCTTCGTTCTTCATAGTTATGAGGAGAATCAATGGATTTTCTCGTAGAGCGCCTTGACTTCCCGGAGGGCTATCCCGTCTGGGCGCGCCTCCTTCCTGGCAACCTCTTCGCCGTTTCGGAATGCGATGACGGTCGGAACGATCCTGATCTTGTAATCTTCCCACGTAGGATCAGATTCATCGGTTATGTCGACGTCGATTACTTTGAATGGGGGTGGCGCCCTCTCAATTTCCTTGAGTAGCATCCTGCAGAAGGCGCACCACGATGTACTGAATACAGCAATGAATTCCCCCTTCTCGGAATCGAGAAAGGCTTTGAGCATCCGCCCTTCAATTATTTTGATTCCCATAAGGTTGATCATTCATTGGACTATATCTAAATTTTTCCCTGGGAGGTTTTTTGGGAGGGTAGCGATATGGTGCCTTAAGATTTTGGATACCCTCATTTGTCTTGAGAGTAGATGTCTAGGCTCACAGCGCATGACAGGCAGGGGTCGTATCCGCGCACCATGTCCTCAAGTATAGGCTCGAGCTTTTCGTTCCCCAACGGTTTGAATCGTTTTACCAACTCCACGGCGTCGAGCTCAATGCTGAGTGAGTTGATTGCCGTCGGAGTGTATACCCTGTAATCCTTTATAATGCCATCCTCTATCTTGCAAGAGTGGCACAAGACGCCGCGAGGCGCCTCAGCGATGGATACGCCTTCGCCACTCCCACTGCAGGCAGTAACCTCACCCTGAGAAAGCTTGCAGGTCTGATAATCGTTTGAACTTGGCTCAATGAATATGTCATGCAGCTGCTCGCCTGCGGCAATAAGTTCCTCGAGATAGTGCAGCACCTCTATTGCCTGCGCTTTTATTATGAGGAAGGGATTTATCCGCCACTCGATTTGATCTGAGAGAGCCCGAGATTCAGACCGGAGATACCTTCTATTGAGTATTATCCGCGAAAGCGCGCCTACAGTCAGCTCTGATCCCCTAAAGTGGACTTGTTTTGAGGTGGAATAGTCCTTTACGATCTCCTCCAGTTCTGAATAAAATTCACCGGCATCCATAACAGATCCATCATTGAGTG
>JANHAI010000200.1 GCA_024464205.1 Candidatus Methanomethylicia archaeon | reverse complement strand
ATTACATGATAAAGAATGAGGCAAATGTTGCCGCCGTTATCGTGGAGCCTGTTGTGGGGACTAATGGCGTCATTGTGCCAGTCAAGGAATACTTGCCGCGCCTGAAGCAGATCTGCGAGGAGAACGATGTCCTCTTCATAGCTGATGAGGTTATGGCTGGATGGGGACGAACGGGGACTTGGTTTGCAGTCGACAATTGGGGAGTGAAGCCAGATATACTCTGCACTGCGAAAGGCAGCACTGGCGCATACACGCCGTTGGGAATCACTGCGACTACAAGGCCGATCGCTGAATACTTCGAGGAGAACTACTTCGCGCACGGGCATACATACGAGGCACACCCATTGGCCATGTCACCTGTGATTGCCGCAATCAATGAATACAAGAGGCTTAACCTTCTGGAAAACTCCAAAACGATGGGAGCCTATCTGGGCAAGAGGCTCGAAGAGCTGAAATCCCGGCACATCTCTGTAGGAGATGTCAGGGGCATCGGTCTATTCTGGGCGCTCGAGATCGTAAAGAACAGGAAGACGAAGAAGCCATTCAACACAAGGGCAGACAAAGCCGCTGGAGCGCCTCTGATGGTCGACAAAGTCGTAGCCGAACTCAACAAGAGGGGAGTCTATCAGTCTGCCTGGATAAGCCACTTCGTGATAGCGCCACCTCTCATTGTGACAAAAGAGCAGATAGACTATGGTATCGATGCATTCGACGAGGCACTAAAGGTAGCGGACATGGAAGTTGAGAGGTAACCTCGTCCCACCACCTTTTTCCTTCTTTTTTACAAATAATTGAAGAAATGTGAATTCTTTTCCGAGCAGCCTTCTCTTGCAAATGGAGCATAAAATTATCGTAAAAGAATGCAACTCCAGAAGTAGGAAAAGTTAGATGTAAGTCGCTGGTTTTTCCAGCCTCATCCTATATGCTGCCTAAAAAATGCGCTCAGATCCGATCTTGATTCGCGATGGGAAATGCGCACGATCTGGAGAGGACGGAGGGTTTTGATAAACCCCCTTTCCATCGCCACGTCTGCGCTAATCACTATCATTATATCTTCCATTAGATCAATAGTTCTCCTAGGTCATGCATCGGGGAAATGAATAATGAAAATTACCGCTTCAGCGCCAGGAAAGATAGCGCTTTTTGGGGAGCACGCCGTGGTCTATGGAAAACCGGCCATTGTCAGCTCCATAGACAAGAGAATCTACGTCACGATCGAAGAGAGATCGGATGACGACCTAAAGATCTCGGCGATGGACCTTCATATCCCGGGCATCATTCTTACGTACAGCAAAGATGAACGATTGCCAAAGGTCGAGACCAACTTCAGTAGGGTTGAGGAAGCGGTAAGCTATGTGCAGAAAGGCATCTATTTGGCATCCGAATACTGTGGCAAGAGCAAAGGAGTCAACGTGGAGGTCAGATCCGAGATGCCTGTGGGTGCGGGGCTTGGGACCTCCGCTGCCCTTTCTGTAGCTACTGCGTACGCTTACCTGACCCTCTTAGGTAGCGAGATCAAAAGAGAATCCCTCGCTGACTTGGGGCACAAGATTGAAGTCGCTGTCCAAGGCTCAGCAAGCCCTATGGACACCGCTGTGGCAACCTTTGGGGGTCTACTGCAGGTCACCCCCCTACTAAAAGGTCCTTCAATCGAGCGAATAGGCTTCCATCAGATACCGGGCTTGGTCATTGGCTATACACCCAGAGAGGCTACGACCGCCGACTTACTGAAGAGAGTCAGGTCTTTGCGCTCATCGTTCCCCGAGGCAGTTGAATCTATCATGAGCGCGATCGGGAGCATCGTAAGCGCGTCCCGCAGAGCCCTGGAAAAAGGCGACCTCGCATCCCTCGGCGAACTGATGAACATTAACCATGGCCTGCTAGAATCCTTAGGCGTATCCTCAAAAAGGCTGAACGATATGGTCTACTCGGCAAGGTATGCTGGCGCACTAGGTTCCAAGTTGACTGGTGCAGGAGGGGGAGGATGCATGATCGCCCTATCGCCATCCAAAGAGAACGCAGTCAAGACAGCGATCCAAGTCGAAGGAGGCATACCCCTTGCAGCTTCTCTCTCGGACATAGGCGCCAAGATTGAGGGTTAAAATATATTTTCAGCCCATTGTCCGTCGCCTTTCTAAATAGTTGTCTATTGCGGCTGCAATGTTTTTGGAACACTCTCGATAATCATCTTCTTTACCAATTGTATTCCAATCGACTCCTTGACATGTAGATGAAACTAAAATGTTCTTGCCTGTGACG
>JANHAI010000199.1 GCA_024464205.1 Candidatus Methanomethylicia archaeon | reverse complement strand
AGATCATCATGGAGGACTTCACTAATGCCTTCAGGGAGGTCACGCCGACTGAACTAAGGGAGGTTTATGTCGAGATCCCCAATGTCAAGTGGGAGGACGTGGGCGGGCTCGAGGACGTGAAGCAGGAGCTTATCGAGTCGATAGAGTGGCCGCTCAAGTTCGCCGACCGGTTCAAGAGGCTCGGGATTAAGCCGCCTAAGGGGGTGCTGCTGTACGGGCCCCCCGGGTGCGGCAAGACGCTGCTCGCAAAGGCAGTTGCAAACGAGAGCGAATCGAACTTCATAACGATAAAGGGCCCAGAGATCTTCAGCAAGTGGGTCGGTGAATCCGAGAGGGCGATAAGGGAGGTCTTCAGGAAGGCGAGGACGGCTGCCCCCGTTGTCATCTTCTTCGACGAAATAGACTCGATCGCCCCGATGAGGGGTCTGGGGACGAGCGACGCGATGGTGACTGAGAGGGTCATAAGCCAGATACTCACAGAGATGGACGGCCTCATAGGGCTCATGAATGTCGTAGTCGTTGGGGCGACTAACAGGCCAGACATAATTGATCCTGCACTCCTGCGTCCCGGAAGGTTCGACAGGCTCCTCTACATACCTGAGCCTGACAAGGATACGAGGCTGCAGATCCTGAAGATACATACCCGGGACATGCCTCTCGCAAAGGACGTGGATCTCGAGAAGATCAGCTCTTTCACGGAAGGTTACGCAGGTTCGGACATCGAGGCCATATGCAGGGAAGCAGGCATGATGGCGCTCAGGGAGAACCCGAATGTGAAGGAAGTGATGATGAAGCACTTCATGGCAGCGAAGGAGAAGATCAGGCCCACTGTAAATGAGGACATGAAGAAGTATTACAAGGCTTGGGAAGAGAGGAGCAAGCAGTCGATCCGGGGGAGGCAGCCTCTCATAAACTTCGTCTGATCTGATTGCGGATGCGCGAGTACTCGGAGAAAAAGGTGGAGAGCGGAACAGATGAGCTTTGATGACGCGATGAAATGGAGGACTGAGTCGCTGGACCTGATAATAATGGACCTCCTGAGCAAGAAGCAAGGGACCCTGAAGGACGACGAGTTGCTCGAGATGCTAAGGGCGATGCTAAGGGAGATCTCGACGACCGAGCTGAACAAGATACTGATGAGCCTAGAGCTACGTGGCAAGATCAACGTCGCCATGCTGAAGAAGGGGAGAGTGATCACCCTCCTTAAGCCCAAGCATGGAGGGCCGGCGTAGACCATGGGAGTGAACCTGCGGGATCTCATAAGCCCTTCACCGATCACCCTTGAGGGCTTGAAGGGGAGGGTCATTGCGATTGACGCATATAACGCTCTTTACCAGTTCCTTGCGATAATCCGCCAGCCAGACGGGAGCCCTCTAATGGATTCCAGGGGCAGGGTGACAAGCCATCTGAGCGGAGCCTTCTACAGGACTGCTAACCTTCTGGAGGCGGGGATACGGCCTGTCTTCGTATTCGACGGCAAGCCGCCTGAGATGAAGGCCGAAGAGAGCAGGAGGAGGGCTAGCGTCAAAGAGAAGGCCATGGTAGAGTACAAAGAGGCCCTGGAACGGGGGGAGATCGCTGAGGCGAAGAAGTACGCTGCCATGACATCGAAGCTCACGAAGGATATGGTTACGAGCGTCAAGGACCTACTCGAGGCGATGGGCGTGCCCTGGATACAGGCGCCCTCGGAGGGCGAGGCGCAGGCCTCATACATGACGAGGAAAGGCGACGCCTGGGCTACCGTCAGCCAGGACTACGATTCCCTCCTCTTCGGGGCGCCGAGGCTCGTCAGGAACCTCACGATCTCAGGGCGGAGGAAGCTCCCCGGAAAGCCGGTCTACGTCGAGGTCGAGCCGGAGATCGTGAAGCTCGAAGATACGCTCAGCCAGCTCGGGATAACCATGGAGCAGCTCATAGATCTCGGGATACTCCTGGGCACTGACTTCAACCCGGACGGCTTCAAGGGAATAGGGCCGAAGAGGGCTCTGAAGATAATGAAGGAGTTTGGATCGATCGAGGCAGCGGTCGAAGGCGGGGCCATCCAGGCAGACGAGAGGCTCGATCTTAAGGCAATAAAGGAGATCTTCCTGAACCCTACGACGACGCCAGACTACAGGCTCGAGTGGGGTAAGGTGAGGGGTGAGGATGTGGTCAAGATCTTGTGCGATGAGTACGATTTCTCGAAGGAGAGGGTGGGGGCTGCGCTCGAGAGGATCCAGCGATCATCAGGGGAGGCGGCAAGGCAGCCCAGCCTCGAGAAATGGTTCGGATGATCGCCGA
>JANHAI010000198.1 GCA_024464205.1 Candidatus Methanomethylicia archaeon | reverse complement strand
CAGAGATCGATCTGCTCATTGCCCTTCTTGAGGCCGTCCTCTATGTTGGTGAGACCGCCGCAGTTGAGGTTGAGTATCCTAGATATGACCTCCTCAGAGGGCAAACGCTCGTCGATGCCCTTCACGACTTCCGCCGTCTCCCTGAAAGAGACGATCGAATAGTACTCGTCCTCAAGCTTGTAAGCGAGCGCGGCGATCGCCAGGGCCGCCATTATGAGCTTGTTCCCCCCCATCGAGAAGCTTATGTCAAGCATGAGAGCGGTGGCGGACTTCTTAGGAATTTTTCTCACGTAGCCGATGTCACCGTAGTCCATTGTGCTCTTGCCGAGCGCGTTCTCAAGCGTCGATTCGAGGTCGAAGTCCTCATTGAGGACCGGCTCCCTGGAGTACTCAACCCTTCTGAAGTACCTCTTCGCCCCCTTCTCGCTTATCTCGGCAGCGAGCGACGAGATCGCCCTGCAGACCTCGTCTTCCATCAAGCGCTTCTGCTCCTTTGTGAGCCCCTCGTCGAGGTAATCGTTTATGATGGCCCACCTCCTATCGGTCGGCTCCGATCTTCCGAGCGTGAAGTCGGCAGCCCGTATCCCGCCATACTTCAAGAGGTACTTGAGGGCCTCGTCCTCCTTCGCCGTCATCTCCGGGTTGTCAGAGGGCGGCTGCTGTTTGGCGGGCTGACGCACGGCGGGCGACCCCTGCGGGTCCCCGGAGCCGGGAGAGCCTCCCCCTTCCTGGGCTTCCCTGAGCAGAGACCTTACGATCTCTGAGATTATGTCCTCCTTAGTGCGGGCAGACTTCAGGTTGACGTCGACCCTGTTGTACAGGGCGAGGACCGACGCGTCGATGAGGGATTTCGCGCTCACGTCAGGGTTTCCCTTCATCAAGGCGACTATGTCGATTGCCCCCCTGACCGATGCCCCCCTCCTCAGCTCCTTGTGGTCCCTAGTCCTCCTGGTTATCGAGACAGCCATCCGTACAAGAGGAAGCGGCGCGCCTCCAGCCTCCCTTGATACGATCTCGACCTCTTCGTCAAAGGACTGGTGCTTCAGCCCGATCCAGACGAACCTGTCCCTCAACGCCTCGCTTATCCTGCTGGTGCCGACGAACTCCTGCGGGTTCTGCGTGGCAATGACCGCGAAACCTTCCTTAGCCCTGATTTCCCCGAGCCTGGGTATTATCAACCGCCCCTCGTCCATGACAGGGAGAAGGACGTTCTGGGTCGTCTCTGGCATACGGTTGAGCTCGTTGATGAAGATCACGCCGCCCTCCATCATGGCCTGGGCGAGCGGCCCAGCGATGAAAGAATCCCAGCCATATCCCTTGGAGAGGACGATAGGCGGGTCGAACCAGCCTGTGAGCTTTGTCTCGGTGTACCGCTCATCGCCGTCCACGCGGAAAGCTGGCCTCCCCAAGTAGCTCGTCACGGCGATCGCGAGGCGGGTCTTTCCTATGCCCACTGATCCCTCCAACAGTACGTTCTTCCCAGACTCCAACGCTTTGAGGATGAGGGAGAGCTCCTTGTCCCTACCTACGATGCCGTACTTCGACTTGATCTCCTTGACTCTATCCGCTGCCATCTCGCCTTCTCCTGCAGCACTTATTCAGACAATCGAATATAATCATTCCGCACCCCGAAGCGGCCTTTTGGGCGCTATGGGGCCATCTGCAGAGGATTAACCGCGGCTGGAAAAGGTTTGGCTGTAGGCTTGAAAAGACCTACATTAATAAGAGCTCAGACAAGCTCTATCTCGATAAAAACATCGTCTGGGACCTGTATCCTCATCATCTGCCGCATCGTCCGGTCGTCCGCATCGACGTCGATAAGCCTCTTGTGTATCCTCATCTCCCACTTGTCCCATGTCTTCGTTCCCTCCCCGCATGGGGATTTCATTGTCGGGACAAGCAGCCTCTTTGTTGGAAGCGGCACAGGCCCTGCTATCTTGACGCCTGTCTTCTCGGCGATCTTCTTTATCTGGGAGCAGACATCCTCCAGCTTCTGGAAGTCGGTGCTGCTCAGCATTATCCTTGCTTTTTGTGGCATAAATCAAAACCTCGATAGAATTAAAAAAAGGGGGTTATTTTGTGAGTACCGCGGGCTTGACCTCGATGCAGACGCCGGCAGCTACTGTTCGGCCCATATCCCTAAGGGCGAACCTGCCAAGCGGCGCCAGCTGGGTGTATGGCTCGATCACTAGCGGCTTTGTTGGCTTGAAGGTCACTATTGCGCTGTCGCCCTGCTTCAGGAAGCTCGGCTTCTCCTCGATCACGGCACCGGTCTTGGGGTCTATCTTCTTCTCGAG
>JANHAI010000197.1 GCA_024464205.1 Candidatus Methanomethylicia archaeon | reverse complement strand
TCGGAGTGAGCTTCGGGACCGGCGACCTTTCAGCTGGAATGGTGATCGCCCTCGCAATAGGCCTGCAGAACATGCCCGAGGGGCTCGCCGTGGCGTTGCCGCTCATGAGGGAGGGGTACTCGAGGGCGAGGAGCTTCGCTTATGCAACCCTCACCGGCCTCGTCGAGCCCATCGGGGGCCTGCTCGGCGTGGCGCTCGTGGTGATCTTCCACCCTCTGCTGCCGTGGGCGCTTGCCTTCGCTGGCGGTGCCATGCTCTTCGTAATAAGCGATGAGATAATCCCTGAGAGCCACCGCAAGGGGTTCGAGAGGGAGGCGACTTTTGGGCTGATAGCCGGCTTCGTGGTCATGATGATCCTCGATTCTCTATTTATCTGAGGATCACTATAATCTCGACCGAGGGGCGGTATGGGTGAGGGAGTTCACGCTGGAAGAGCTTTCGCGGTTCGATGGCAAGGATGGGCGGCCCGCCTATGTCGCATGCAGGGGCAAGGTATACGATCTCACGGAGAGCTTCCTCTGGCAGGGCGGGAGGCACCAGGTCTTGCACAGCGCGGGCTCTGATCTTACAAAGCAGCTCGAGGAGTCACCGCATGGGATCGAGGCGCTTGAGAAATTCCCAGTTGTCGGGATCCTGAAATGACCTTTAAACTTCATCAAGAAGGGTCGCCGGCGCGATCAGAGCGGCTATAGTTAGCGTATATCGCAAAATGAGGCCGTGGAGATCCAAGCAGCCGTTTGCCGACCCACGAGTTTGGGCATTCATTGGGGTTTTTGGGGCGCCCTCTCCTTCCTGAAGCGGAACCTCATCTTGCCCCTGTCGAAGCCTGCGAGCTCGAACTCCCCGCTCATCGATATCGCCTTCTTCGGGCACGCCTCGACGCACTCCTCGCAGAATATGCACCTGTCGAGGAAGTACTCTATCTCCGCCTCCTGCCCCTTCCCGACAAGCTTTATCGCGCCGGGCGGGCACGCGTTCTGGCACAGCACGCAGAGAATGCACTTCTCCATGTCCCAGACCGGAAGTCCCCTGAACCCCTGCGTCGGAGCCGACTTCTCGACCGGGTACTTGAGGGTGCAGGGCTTCTTCCGCAGCTGCCTGAAAGCCTCCCTCACAAGGCTCATCCGAATGCCCCCAGTTCGATCTGCAGGATCGCTACCTGGACTATCGCGAGCGGGAGCAGGAATTTCCACATCCCAGTGATCATCTGGTCTATCCTCAGCCTGGCGAAGAGGGCCCTAGTGAAAGAGAACATGAGCAGAGCCCCGAGCGCCTTCAGTACGAACGAGAATGCGGGCGGTATCGGCCCGATTGCCTGGGCGCCACCAAGGTAAATCGAGGCTACGACCGAAGCTGCCAGAACGATCTCCAGGTCCCTGCCAAGCCTAAACATCGCGAGCTTCCTTCCGCTGAATTCAGTCCTCCAGCCCGCCACGATCTCGGTCTCCGCCTCCGGGATGTCGAATGGGATGAGCTCGAGCTCTGCCAGGAGGCATATTACAAGGATGGCAAAGCCTATCGGCTGCAGCCAGAGGAACCAAGCGCCGTTGGATGCCTGCCACCGCACGATCTCGCCTATGGAGAGGCTCTTGGCGGCTATCGCCGGTCCTATCAAAACAAGCCCGAGGGGTATCTCGTAGCTCAGCATCTGGAGGACGGACCTCACGCTCCCAAGGATGCTGAACCTGCTCATGGAGCTCCAGCCCGCCAGGAAGACCGCTATGGTCGTCATCCCAAAAATGAAGATCAGCAGTATCAGATCGCCGTCGAACTCGACGAGGCCCGCCTCCGAGGCGATCGGAATCAGGAAGAGCGCCGTGAGGGGCAGCGTCGCATAGAGGATGGGCACAAAAGTGAAGAGCCCCCTGTCGCAAGCTCGCGGCACCATGTCCTCCTTCGAGAGGAGCTTGACGAAATCCGCGAACGGCTGGAGAATCCCGACCGGCCCCGTGTATAGGGGACCGTACCTGCTCTGGATCCTGGCGAAGAACTTGCGGTCAACCCACTCGAATAGGAACCCCATCAGTACCATGAACGCAATGCCAGGGAATACCAGCAGCTCGAAGATCTCGAAGGCGATGATTTGCGTCACCCCACGCGAAGCTTGGCTATGTACCTGGTGCCCCCGCCGCCTTTTACCGGCACCAGGAGCCGGTCCATGCATGAGAAGCAGGGATCTATGCCGGCGAGTATTATCGGTATGTCCGCCACGTGTATCCCGGTCAGAGTCTTGCAGAGGGACGGTATGTTCGCAAGGGTTGGCGACCGCACCTTGTAGCGCTCAGGCTTCGCGGTGCCGTTGGATCTGGC
>JANHAI010000013.1 GCA_024464205.1 Candidatus Methanomethylicia archaeon | reverse complement strand
CACCTGTCAATACACACGTGGCCAGAGTACCGCTACGCCGCCCTGGACATATTCACGTGCAGCACGAGAACGGATCCCATGAAGGCTTTCGAGCGGATAAAGGGGCTCCTTAAGCCGGAATCTTCATCGGTGATAGAGGTGAAGAGGGGCATGCTGGGGGGCGATGATCAGTGAGTCTTGGCTGGAAGTGGTTCACCGAATACCAGACGCCCTACAGCGCGCACATGCACGGGATAAGGGAGATCCTGCACAGCAGGAAGACCGATTATCAGCAGATCGACATTGTCGACTCGGAGGAGTACGGCCGGATGCTTTTGCTGGATGGAAAAGTCCAGTCCACGGTAAGGGACGAATACTTCTACCACGAGTGCCTTGTCCACCCTGCGATGCTCTCCCACCCGAAGCCTACCGAAGTGCTCATTCTGGGCGGGGGGGAGGGAGGAGCGCTTAGGGAGGTTCTGAGGCACCCAAGCGTCAGGAGGGCAGTCATGGTCGACATTGACGAAGGCGTCGTCGAGGCGTCCAAAAAGTTCATGCCCGAGCTCTCAATGGGGGCTTTCGAAGACAGCAGGGCAGAGCTGGTGATCGGGGATGGAAGGAAGTACGTGGAAGGGTGCAGGGAGAAGTTTGACGTAATAATCATGGACTTGACTGACCCGCTGGAGGGCGGTCCCGGCGCGCTGCTCTACACGAAAGAGTTTTATGAGCTTGCGCGTGAGGCGATGTCCAGCAGAGGCATAATCGTCACCCAAGCTACGTCCACATACTACAGCAGCTACTGCTTCGCAGCGATCCACAACACGATGTTAAAGGTCTTCAAGAACTTTGGCGGCTACCACGTCTGGGTCCCCTCTTATGATTCCATGTGGGGGTTCACCTATGGGGCGCTGGGGCGCGACCCGAAGCGGATGAGCGCAGCCGAGGTCGAGAATGAGCTGGAAAGAAGGGAGATCAAAAACCTGAGGTATTTGGATGGCAGGATCTACGAGAAGCTGTTCGTGCTGCCGAAAGACCTCATGAAGGAGGTGGCCGAGTGCAGGCGCATCGCCACCGATGAGGAACCGACATTCATGCCAATCTGATGCCCAATTGCTAATAAGCTGCGGTACGGCGCCAGCGGCAGACCATAATCATCCTTGAACCACAAATATATTTTCCCAAGCCTGTCTATAATTACAACGAGCCTGGGAAGGGGAGGCTAGAAGGCGGATCCGTGAAAATTGGATATCTTGCAACCAAAGAGGAGGCGCGATAGCTCGGCACCGTTGTGGGCAAGGCGATTTTGGCTACTGATGCATTGTTGGGGGGCAGTTTGCCCTCAGACGCATGGCGGGATGCGACAGCTACGGATCGAAGTTGTGCCGTACGCCCACCCCCTCATCATCATCCTTTTTAATCGCTGTTCCTGCCATTCTGCGGCTCGTCTGCCTCCCGGAGGGTCACCCTCGGGTTCTCATGTCTATTCTCCTGCCCACATACAGGAATGCCGCCGAGAACCCTACAAGTACTGCCGTGCTGAGTAATGGGGAGAAGGCAGAGGTGCCCTCGAAAGCAAGCCTCATCAGGTCGTTCGCGTAGGTGAGGGGGGAGAAGGCAGAGACCGCCTGCCCCCAGTATGGCAAAGCATCGACCTTTATGAAGATGCCACTGATGAATATCAACGGGAGTCTGATGAAATTCAGCAGCAGCATTACGTCCCCAGGGTTCTCGCGGGGGAGCATTGCTAGCATTATGCCGAGCATTGAGAAGCACAAGGACGCCAGAACCAGCCCAAGAAGCAAGCCTAGCAGGTTGCTTAATTGCATCCCGAATATTGGAAGCGAGGCGGCGAGTATTAGCGAACCGATTATGAGCCCAAATATGGCACCGCTGAGCACCTTACCGATGATTACGGTGTAAGGCGAGATCGGTGCGGATACAAGCCTGTCGTACGCCTTGATCCTCCTCTCCAAGGGAAGTGCCGATGGCCCGATAGAGGAGGCACTGAAGAAGACCGTTATGGAGACCAAGCCCGGTATCAGTGTGTTAAGGGGCACCTCCCTGCCTACCGCAAATGCGAAGAACATGGCGAACGGGAAGAGGATTGCGAACATGAGTGTTGGTGCCTTCAGGTAGTAGATCTTTATGTCCTTTTTAGCTATGGCCCACGCAGCCTCCAGTTCCTCAAGGAACATCAGTCTGCGGGCGCACTGGTCCATCTATGACCGCCTCCCGACCTCGGCCGAGGAGGTTAGGCTGACGTAGACTTCCTCCAGGGTTGGCCCGAGCGTATTGACGCCCATTATCCTGAGCCCGCGCTTGCGCGCATAATCCCAAAGCCCCTCTAAGGCGACGGGCGGATCGTCTGTAAAGAGCCTAAACTTGCCTCCAGACGAGATCACTCTGCTGACTGACTGAATCATGCGGAGTTCCCCCTCGGAGGGTTCACCGGTGCCGTAAAATGAGACCTCGATAGACTGCGCACTCTTTATGGTCTTCCTTAGGTTTTCAGGACTGTCAATCGCGACTATCTTCCCCCTATTTATTATGGCGACCCTATCGCACATCTGGTTCGCCTCCTCAATGTTGTGTGTCGTCAAAAAAACGGTTGTGCCTTTCCTGTTCTCATTCCTGATCACGTCCCGGATCATCATGTTGCTCTGGACGTCGAGGCCAGATGTAGGCTCGTCGAGGAATAGAAGACGAGGGCTATTGATCAGCGCCATGGAGATCGCCACCCGCCGCTTCATCCCTTTGGAAAAACCGCCAACCTTGTCTTCCTTCCTGGCTAAAAGGCCGAACATCTCCAGCAGCTCGTGCGCCCGGGTCTCCCTCCGTTTCTTCGCCACGTGGTAGATCTCACCTGCAAACGCAAGATTCTCCCAGGCAGAGAGCTCAGGGTAAACGTTTGACTCCTCCCATACTATGCCCATGCACCTCTTCGCCTCTTTCGCTTCATTCTGAATGTCGAGGCCGAAGATCTTTGCAGTGCCTTCGGTTGGAGTTACAAGGCCTGTGAGCATTCGTATAGTCGTGGTCTTTCCGGCGCCATTCGGCCCAAGGAAACCAAAGATCTCCCCTTCAGGCACCCTAAAGCTGATGTGATCGACTGCCAAGAGCGCGCCGTATGCCTTGGTCAGGCCGGACAACTCAACTGCGTTTGGCATCCGTACCTTCTCCCAAGAGTATCCTAATTATTTTGGCAGCATTCTCGAGCTTGGTGGTTGCCTCCTGAAAGTAGTCCAACCCCTCCTGGGTTACCCTGTACATCCTTTTAGCAGGACCGCTTTTCGTAGTGTCCCATTTGGAGACGACGAAGCCTGCGCCCTCCATCCTCCGCAGCATTACATACACAATCGACTTGGCGGGCGCTATCCCGAATTTCTCCTTCAGGCACTGGTGAATGCTGCCCCCGTGCATCTCTTTATCTTTCAGTACGTCAAGCATAGCCAAGTGCAACAGTCCCCTTGGTGCAGCTTCGCTGTTCAAAATGTGCATAAATGGGAGGTGCGCCCCCGGCTGATGGCACCCACAGGTGTGGGCACATCGCTCATCTGGACCAGATCCGGAACACTCGTTTGCCTCACTATGCCTTCCATGGTGCATATAAAATCATCTACTTAGATAATTTAGTTACCAATATATACGTCTTTCTTAAAAGGCCCCACATTGTGGCATCAGAGCCATTAGGGCATCCTTAGTGACCCACTGCGCAAATATTAGCGATCTATGGTGCAGATATGGATTGAGCCAAGACGGTTACTAAACTCATTACCACCTCATCACGTGGTTATAATTTGGCGGCAAAATCTAAATTCCAAAATTGATCTGATCGAAAAATAAACTGTAAATCCAGTTATTTCTCAGACATCTACAACATAAAAGGATTTAAAGGCTCCAAATATTAACTTCATTGAAGCCGGGGTGGCTGAGCGGTTAAGGCGCCGGCCTTGAGCTCCATCGAATGGACAGGCAAGCCGGTTCCTCTTCGGGGGAGCAAGGGTTCGAATCCCTTCCCCGGCGCCATAAACATACTTTTAGACAAACACCCGGCTAGCTGTTTATTTGGGCTTTCTGAAGATTTTGCCTTTCTCGTAATCGCAAACATATTGGAAACCTGCTTCTAGTAGCTTGACTGATTCTTCAAGGGTCCAAGCGACTTTTACGACATAGTCTTGATCTCCGAAATCGACGAGTTGAGTGTACCGCAAAGTATTCTTGATGTTTTTGTGTCCGAGCGTTTTCATGACGTGAAGGATGTCTTTGGTTTTATGGTATTCCATGGTTGCTTTCCAGTGTCGCATCGTATGGAAGGTTATCTTTAGCAATCTTGGGTTTTTGCTCTTATTGGCTGCTATTTTTCTGCTACGCTCAAAAAGCCTTGCTGTCGTTTCCAAGTTTGTTCCACCGAAAACGTACTTGTTGTTCTTGGGCATGTCTTGTAGGCGTTCAAGTAGTCTTTGGGAGATTTTTAGCATTCTTGGGTTGCTGTGCTTCTCTGGTGTTATTCTGACTACGATTTTCGGCGTCTATGTCTGTCCACTCCAGTTGCCATGCTTCGCCGCGTCTTGCGCCTGTTTCTTTGAGCAGTTGAGCAAATCTTCCTGTTTTATTTCCCAAGCAAGCGATTAAGTAGTCGATTTCGCTCTCGGTTGGAATGAAGGGCAGTTTTTCGACGGCTTTGTATCTTGGTGGAGTCCATGTTCCGCCCACGCAGATGAGGTAGTTGCTGTAGCATTCGACGACTATTTCTTTGCGTCCTAGTCCCCAGCTGTCTCTTTTTGCGATAAGTTCTTTGATGCTTTCGGGGTCGTCTATGTTAGAATTTTTGGCCAGGAATTTTAGGATTTTAACGCGGTCAAAGATTGTGGATTCAGCGTAACCTTGCTTCTTTAGCCATAGCAGATAGTTGACGACTTTTTCGGGGGTGTTTGCGTTTGCCTGTAGCTGTATTGTTTCGTTTCTCCGCAGAACTGTTTCTTTGAGGTTCTGCTACCAAGTTTTTCGTCTCCGTGACGCATATTTGGCGAAAAGTAACTATGTTGTCTGCGGTTTTTAATGACTTTGATTCAATTCTTTCAATGCGTTCCAACGTGCTCCGAGCCTTGGCGACATCAATGGGATCGGAGAAGCGGCGGCCACAGTCACGGCAGTACCAGCAGACCGCCAAGAAAGGAGTTGAAAGCACAACCCGCAGATACCTGAGAAAGTACATAAGACAAAATAACCTGTCCCTCGCTGACTTAGAAACGCTATATCAGAAGATAATTGACAGTGTGAAGAGTTATGCCTGAAACCCCACAGTACACCTTTGAATACCGAGATGTGAAGCATCCAAGATGCGAGTTTAAGACGGGTTCGCTGCTGATTGTGCTGCCTAAGAAGGGCTGGACGCCGGAGCAGGTGCTGGAGAAGTACGGAGAATGGATAAAACGCAAGCGGGCGACGATTAGCGCAGCGGTTGAGCAAACCAACGAAACCGCGCTCGTCAAAGACAGAACCGACAAAGAACTAAGAAGCATAGTCAACCGCTATGCGGAAGCCGCCCAAAAAGACCTCAACACAAAAATCAACAAAATCTACTACCGCAAAATGACAACCAAATGGGCAAGCCACAGCCAAAACAACAACCTTACTATAAACAGCCTTTTGAAGTTACTTCCGAACGAGCTAATTAGCTATATAGTATACCATGAAACGGCACATAACCTTGAGAGAAAACACAATGAAAAATTCTGGGGGCTTGTAAGTAAAAGATTTCCAGACTATGCGGGTAAAGAAAAAGGTCTATTGACTTATTGGTTCCTAATTCAGAAACTATCTCATTAATTTGCTCAATAGATAATCAGGTATACCCCTGGACAATCTCGGGGGTAACTTAAGGGCACTCTTTGGACAGTTTATTTATATATCACCTGGAAGTGCATTGACAAGCTATTTATAAATGAGCTGTCAATAAGATTCCACAGCCATGTCAATACCTATCGAACTGATGGACCAAAATCCTTGGTGGAGAAAACCCGAGGACATATTACAAGATAGAAGAATCGTTGCCTTAGCAAACTCCAAAGTCTGCTGGGTACCGAGAATAAAGCAAACCTTTGACCTTGATTCGGATGCAGTTTACACCTTAAGAGGCCCACGACAAGTTGGAAAAACAACGCTCCTCAAAGATATGATAAGAGACTTAATTGACCAAAAGGTGCCGCCGCGAAACATTTTCTACTTTACATGCGATCTAATCGACAACCCAAAGTCACTTGCAGACACGATATCATCATACCTTGAATCGGTAAGACCTGACAAAAAACAACGCGCCTACCTCTTCATTGATGAAGTTTCATCAGTTAAAGACTGGCAAAAAGCAATCAAGTTCCTAGCTGACAAAGATAACCTGACATTAGCCACCTTGATCCTAACAGGCTCTCACACGCTAGATATTAAGAAAGCCTCAGAAAAACTCCCTGGAAGACGCGGTGAAGCAAAAGACCTGCTGGATAAAGTAATGTTACCGATGAAATTTGCAGAATACGCAGAGACACTAAGCAAAGATGTTAAGGACACAATAAAAGAGCACCGCATGCTTTCATGGGAAAACAGAAAAGCAATCCTCATGGAACTACTGAGTGGTGAAATCCCACAAGAAATCAAAGAACTCTCTTTTCTCTCAAAAGATTTGCAGAAGCTCTTTCAAAACTATCTTTTAACTGGCGGAATAGCCCGAGTCACAGATGAATACTTAAAACACAATGAAATTTCCGAAAATATTTACAAAACATATGTGGACGTTGTTCTTGGAGATTTGGCAAAATGGGGAAAAAGAGACACCTACCTAAGGCAAGTCATAAGCCGAGTGCTCGAAACATCAGGAAGCCCAGTCGGCTGGAACACACTAAGACAAGGAACAGACATAGCCAGCCACAACACCGTTGCTGAATACATAGACACACTAAGTGATAGCTTTGTACTTCATTACATGTTTTGCTACGACACAAACAGAAACAAACCCACTTACCAAAAAGAAAAGAAAGTTTACTTCACCGATCCCTTCTTCTTACACGCAATGAGGGCATGGATAGGTGGAAAGAAACCGTTCGAATCCACCATGGAGTATCTTGGAGACCCTGAGAAAGTAGGCGCCTTAGTCGAAGGGATAGCAGCAGACCACATGGTGCGCTTGTCATTCCGCTTATGTGAACAAAAACAACTTTTCTGCTCTGAAGACTCAGTCATGTATTGGCGAGGCAAAAAGGAAAGAGAAGTGGACTTCGTGCTAAAACACTTGCCAAAACCAGTCGCTGTTGAAGTTAAATATCAACCAAAAATAACAAGCCGCGACCTCTATGGTATTATCGATTTCAAGAAAATAACTGATTCCCCAAACGCAATTGTGCTGTCAAAAGAAACCTTAGAAGTACGAGGAAATGTCACCATTATCCCAATCTGGTTATTCCTATTAATAGTCTAATTGTGGGTTGCCAAATGTAAAAAAGAGGAAATAGCTGCGAAGAAACGGTTTTGTTGGTGATATCGCCTCTTTCTCTGGTGTCCGAGTCCCTTCCCCGGCGCCAATACGCACATTTGTTCTCAAATAGATCACGTTGGATTGAGAAGCCACTGCGACGTTTCCTCGAAAGAGAGATTATTATCTCTGATACAGCCTGGCACAAGCCAAATTTGAGGTCGGTTTCGATTGTTTAAGAATTGCATTACGTCGCTCAGAGGACTGCTTTGAGTTTTGAAACTGCCCACTCTCGATCTAGCGCGATCAGGAGTGGGGCGAGCCTCGGCCCTCTCTCGGATCCGAGCAGCGCCATGTATATCAGTTTGAAAGCCTTGCCCAAGTCAAGACCAAGCGACTTCGCGGATTCGAATACGGCGTTCTGCAGCTCTGCCTCCCCCAGATCGCTCCGGACGAGCGCAATGACTGACTCAACGAACTTCTGTTCTGCCCCTGGCGAAGCCTTGATTGAGGGGGCCTCCAAGGAGATCTTGAACTTCAGGCTTGGCGGGGCATATGATCCGACCCAGTTCCTCGCCATCTCAAGCCTCGACTTGAGGTCGCTGACCTCCTTGTCGCTCAGCGACTGGCGGTTGTTGAGCTTTTCAGTGTAGGAGATCGACTTCGATATGACCTTGTCTTCGCCTAGGATAGACCCGAGCTGAACGGTAGTCACCGCGAAACGGTAGGGCAGGCGGGCCGGTAGCGAGGATGGCATTTCGCCGACGACGCAGATCCTGTAAAGGTCGTCGAGGAACTCCTGGCTCTCGGTCCCTGAAGGCGCCTCTGCCCTGAAACGGATCCTCTCGAGCCTGTCCAAGTTGTCCACTATGTCGGGGATCCGATCCGGGAGGAACGAGATGTGCCTCATCGGATCGACGGAGAGTATGAGGTACCTGAGCGCTTCAGGTGGCGCAACCCTCAGCCACTCCAAAGGGGTGAAGGTGATCCCCTTGTGGGTCTTCATCGCATGCTCCCCCAGTGTGAGCCACTCGTAGGGTACGCGCAGGGGCCCCCTGTAGCCAAAGATCTTCTGGCATACCTCGATGCCCATGTCGTAGGCCCCGTCCTTCACGCAGTGGTCCTTGCCTGCCGGCTCGCAGGAGACCTTGAAGATCGCCCACTTGGCGGTCCAATCGACCCTCCAGCTGAGCTTGAGGCGCACGTCGGATATCTTTCCCTTCCCCTCATGACCGCATGCCACGCACCGGTATGTGACTTCGTCCCGCTGTAGATCCCACGAGTCGACCTTGTTCGGGGCGACCTCCTTTTTCTTGGAGGCGATCTTGCCGCATCTCTCGCAGACGACCATAACAGGGTTCCAGTCGTCCGTCCCGCTGTTGACTTCTTCATCGCCCTGGATGTACTTCCTCCGTATCTCCCGAAGCTCGCCAAGGCGGGCAAGGACGGTCCTTATCGCGTCCTTCATCTCCTTTTTCATGTAGAGCTCGTGCGAGTAGATCACGTTCGGGTAGAGGCCGAGCCTCCCCTGGCACCCTATGAACTCGTCTGCGAAGTGGTGCGCGTAGCTGGCGTGGCAGCCGAACGGGTCAGGTACGTCCGAGAGGGGCTTCCCGATCTGATCCCCGAAATCCTTCGGGACCTCGAGCCCAGCGGGTATGGACTTTATCGGGTCGAACGAGTCGATGATGAAGTTGAACTGCGATTGGAAGCCCCGCCTCTCGAGCTCCCTCTGGAGGGCGCTGCAGATGAACTGCTCCCTCTCCGCCCCTATGTGGATCGGCCCCGAGGGGGTCTTGCCGGTGTGTATGACTATCTCCTCGTCTCCCCGGCTCAGGACCTCGTCTGCTATGCTTCTTACCCAATGGTATTCGGCCATAAGAAAGACCTCACAGGAGGGACGAGAACCTCCTCCTCACTTCCTCGCAGCCGCCCTCCTTCTTTGCAAGAATGACCTTGAACGGCGAGACCTCCTTCGGCAGGGTCACGAGGTCGACTCCCATGCACTCTCTGAGGATGTCCTTCGCCGCAAAGAACGCCTTGTCGTTCATCTCGGCGTCGAGGTTGTCGGCAAGGTGTACTATCAGCGCCTCGAGCGTCCTTGGCTCTATCGGGCTCGCGTCTCCGTGGTGGGCTGCGACGGCGTGGATGACGTCCAGCGGGAACTTCCTAACGTAAAGCTCTGCAAGGATGAGCGAAAGGTGGTCCATCCGCTCTCCGAGCTTTGAGCGGCCGTACTTCCCTGGGTAGGTCTGCGAGTACGTGGCGTACTTGAAGATGTCGTGGAGGAGGGAAGCGGCGATCACGACGTCGCGGTCGACCTTCACGCCATACGCCCCCTCGAGGATCTCGGCGCACGCCAGAGCCACCCGCGTGGTCGCGTAGGTGTGGACGACGAGCCCCGTCTCGTAGGAGTGGTGCCTCCTCTTGCTCGCCGGGGCTTTCCCTAAGGGCGGGGTGACGGAATTCTGGAACTCAATAAGAGTCAGCCGCGGGTCCTTCAGCAGACTGACGACCTTCTCCCTCAGTTCGGAGTCCTTTATCTCGCCTGCGATCTCGATCAAGCTCTGCTCATTCAACAGCAGCACCTGCTACGATTTGAGGACTCTTAAGGGCTATTTAAATCTGCGACGGGCGGGCGGGGTTAGCTTTTTAAAAGTGTTCGTGTTAAGACGTAGTGCATGCGGGGATTCCCAAGCCAGGTCAAAGGGGTAGGACTGAGAGATGGAAAGGTCAGTCCTGCCATCCAGTAAGCTCCTATGTCGAAGGACTTCGTGGGTTCGAATCCCACTCCCCGCACCATTTTTGAGTTCGATTCGAGAGCGCCCCATATCAAAATCGAGGTTGTTGTCTCTATCAAATAAATGATCGCCAGATGTGGACAGAGGCTGAAAGAAAAAAATGGAGAAGGTCTGAAAGAGCCTAGTATTCGACTTTCCTCGGCAGCTTCTTTGCCTGCTCGACCCAGTCTTTAACAGCCTCTGCGGTCGGCAGTTTGCGTACTAGCTTCTTCGCCGTGTTGACCTCGACCAGCTTTTCGTAGAGGTTTTCTGGCTTCCTCGTCCCTAGCTCGACGACAGTGTCGACCCCCGCCGCCTCCAGCAGGTCAGAGTACTCCTGTCCGATCCCTTTCACCCTGAAGAGGTCCCCTGAAGAGGTCTGCAAGATTGACCCACTCGAGAATCAATTTCGGCGATATCCCAGTCTTCTCAGCGAGCTGATCCCTGCCCTTCTTTGTTGCTCCGACCTCCAGCAGCTGCTCTGTTGTCGCTATGCCAACCTCCTTAAGTTTTTGGGCGTATTTTTCCCCAATCCCCTCTATCAATTATTTTTGGCATAATTATCAATACAAATTAATCAATACAAATTAAGGCGGATGGTTTGTATTAAATTTTTGTTTTTTTTTAAAAAAAAATAATGCTATTTGTTTTTGCCTGAACGGGCTCATAAGCCTAGATTCGGATGCACAAGGAGATTCTTTGGGCAGGCTGGAGGCGCAAGGCCGCGGATGCCGCCTCGGCTCGCCTATCGCGGGGGCTCAGATTTTGCAGCCTTTACCCTATCGTATAATTTTGCCTCGAACCCAATCCCCTGGAAGGTCATGTCTTGCTCGAGGCCGAGCTCGTCCTTGGAGCCGACAACTGTTTGGGCGATCTTTGATTTAGAACGCATGTTGATTATTGCGATGATCATCCCGACAAGAAGGCCAATAATGCCCAAAAACATCAAGAACACGATTATCAAGAGCACTCCGGCTATAATGCCCCCAGTATTGTACTCCTCGACTTCCTTGGTCTGGACTTTTGTGATCCTCTCGTACGGGATATGGAGTTTCATTTCAAGTATCTCTAGCGCATCATCATTCAGCTGGATATGCAGGCCCATGCTCCTGGCGAAGGCGCTGTGCCCCCCTAGGTACCGTGTTTGGGATCCCTCGGCATTGAGGAAGGTTATGCTCTTCTGCAGACATGATTCTTACTTACCAGCATTTTTTGGATCATATCTTGAGGCGTAGTCGAAAGCGCTCGCGGCGCCCGGTAGTTCTTTAGATCTTGCAGGATCAAGCCTTTGCAGAAGTAGGCTTCTGCGGAATCTGCCTTGGCGTCGAGGGCAGCGTTTATTTCGTTGAGCGCACCCGAATAGTTCTCATCATTATAGAGGCGGATTGCGCGCTGAAAGCGTTCGTCAAAGTT
>JANHAI010000012.1 GCA_024464205.1 Candidatus Methanomethylicia archaeon | reverse complement strand
GAAGGCACCTCTATTGCAGCATATTTCAGCCCTTTCCTGGGGAATTCAGGCGTTATGTTCATGGGGGGGGAGTCGATCTCGGGTTTGCTAAGGTTCTTGGCCACCTCTTCCCCGAGACCGAGAGGCTGATGGCCTTCGCGCGTGACAAGATCAAAAAGTATGAGGCTATTCGGCGGGAATATGAATATCTTTGCCAATCGCTCCACCCCTCACCTTGAGCTCTCCGCTGTCTATCTTACTGAGCCAGAATTTTACCTTTATTATTATCTCATTGAGCTTGTCTCTAGGGCAACTCACGCCCCTGACCACGCCTGTGACCAGATCAACGATCTCTCCAACGCATTCGACCCTTCCAGGTGGGGGCCTAACGAGCCGGGTAATGATCCCTGCCTTTGCGAAATCTTCGTAGTCAACTGGAGCCTCGCAGACTATTATGGTTGGGATGTCTGCATACCGCAGGAATGCCTTAGCCTTGTATACAACGTGGCCAGTTATGCCACCGAGATGGAACAATGCGATCTTGAACCGGTTTACTTGAAAGATCTCTTTCTCGTTAATGCCGGCCATTGAGCCGCCAGGCGCGCCGCCATAAGGAGAATCTGGAGGCACCCCTGAGCCAGATTCGAGCACAAGCACGCTCGTCCTAATTCCCTGTTCCCTGAGTCCATAGGTTATCTCGCAAACCGGCTTTGTGATATGTCTTTTAGAGGGGGACATTGCCACAGCGACCACTTCAAATCTCTCGGATTCCGAGATTGTGCCGCGCTGCGCGAGGCCACCTCCTTCGCCTATGCCCATCGATTCACGGCAATCAACGATCTGGCAATCCCTGCCTATGGAATCCTGCAATTGGTCACCCTCTCATCTTCCCAGTCACATAGTCTTTTACGGTTGGTCTTGTCTTGGTAAATTGACCCACCCTGAGGTCGAAACCGAATTGCATGTATTGCTCGCAGATCGGTTTGATCTTCTCAGTCGTCTCTGAAATGACAACATCCGGGTGGACGCGGACTATTATGCTCCCGACTATGTGACCCCCTCCCTTATATGATGGCCCATGAATGAAGACTTCCTCGACTTCTGGCATATCCTTCAATAGAGCTACAAAGTCATCAGCCTTTTTGCTGTCCATGAGCCTTCTGGGGAATATCTGGAGTTCGCGCGCTTCAGTCTTGTCAGGCATACCAGCACCTACACTATAAAAAATGAGGGCAACTAATAAAAAACGTGGTCGGAAATATTCCCATCATTATGGCGGAAAGACGCCTCAAGGCAGCACAAATTAATAAATGATGATAGCTATCTTAAGCTAGACTGGAGTTGTCCCTTTTGGAGCTTGAGGTTGATGGGATCAAGACAGAGGCGAGGGCAGGCGAGGATATAAAGGACGCCCTAGCTAAAGCAGGGATCCGATTGCCTGACGGATGCATATTGGCTGTAAAGCACCGGATAAAGGAGGAGGGAGTCGAAACAGATCTCTTCGACATAGAGACCACAAGAGGGAGGATCACCGTAAAGCTGGAGTGCAAAGCAATTCTTGAAGGGTGGCGGAGGCATATGAAGAAGCTGGAAGGGGCTGCTGCCAGGTGGTCAACGAGGGACGCGATCGCCTTCGGTCCTTTTATAACCGACTTCGAGCCTTCGAAGGATGTTGTCGAGCTGATGGAGAGCGAGTTTACACTGAGCCTATCTGGTTACAGTGGCGAGAATACCCATCTGATACTGAGCAAGAAGAGCCATTCTGGCCATTATTCTTCCCCCAAAGGATGCCACGCAATGGGGAAGGTGGTCTATGGGAAGCACCTCCTCAAGATCATGGGCATGGGCGATCGCATACTAAGGATATCGCCTGTGCTTGAAAAAAAGGCAGAGGCTGAGGCCGTATCAAAGGCAAGCCTTGATTCAAAGTTGAACGACGGCGATAGCGTCTTCACAAGAATGGCAATTGAACTGGATGGCGATTCTCCCCTCTGCGGAGAGCACCTTTACAATGCACTCTCGGGAGACAGGTTCATGGTTTCTGACAAGACCAGCAAGTACATCGCATTCAAGAAGATGGTCGTCACATCACTAAAGGCAGAAAAATTGGCCGAAAGGAAGAGGGGAGCGGTGACCGTTAGAAATGGCGGAACTGAGGCGGGAGCGATCTTTGTCTACATCTCTGGGGCGCCATTGGCTGAGAGTCATACGCTTGTCGCCAGGATAAAGAGGGGGATTGAGCTCGCGGACGCTGCTGAAGTTGGCGATATGATAGCAGTCGAGGTAAATCCTAAGAGGCTGGAGATAACAGGAATGACGCAGAAGGCGGCGGAGGACGAGCTGGAGAAGATCGGGATAAAGATGGTTAGAGACGGGGATGCCAGCGATAGTGCGATAATAGTGGAGCATGAGCCGGCGAATACCCTGGAGATATATCATAAAGGCGAGGTCACGTGCAGAGGCATTAAGCCCGACAGGGTTATAAGGATCAGACTATTCCACGAGAGGGCTCCTGCTTCAGTCAGATACTTCAAGAGGGTAACTGGCCTTGAGATAAGGCGCTTCGGAAAATTGAAAGTGTATTTTTCTACTTCGAAGATGGGAGTGGCCCTCTTCAAGGGCGATGAAGATGTGGCAAAGGGACTCATGCCCGAGAACACCCCAACAGGCCAGGTGAGGCCAGGTACCTTGGGCGTCACCAATTCAGTTAAAAAGTTCACTGGTATGATAGGCGTCAGGTTCAGCGAGAGCGACAAGTTTGGCCCGACTGCTGAAGGCTTTGACGGGACGAACATAATTGGCGAGGTGGCCTCGGGCATCGAGATCCTCGAGGGGCTGAAGGAAGGGGATGTGGTCTATTTGCTGGAGGCTGCCGAATGATAAAGACATACGTCGTGGTGCTATCCTCAGATTCTAACCTGACTCCTTCAATGCTCACTGAGAAGGTGGCCCTGATGGGAGGGGTGGAAGCCAAGGAAACTTGTTATGGCATCTTGGTTGAGGGGGAGGAGGGGAGGGTGAAGGAAGTTCTTGAGGAGCTTAGGAAGCTCGACCCTAACCGAGTATTCTTCAAAATAAGAGGGTACAGGATTGGAGACGAGAGGATCTGCAGGGCAAAAAGGGGCGGAGGCCCGAGGCCAGGCTATCACATGCTGAGCGTCGAGAGGGAGGCGCTTAAAAATGTTGCAAGGGCGCTTGATTCTCCTGATTCCAAACCCATTGAGAGGCCATTAAGGGAAAAGATCAGTGCAGAGAAGATCAAGAGGATGATTGAGGAGGGCGGCAGCAATTAACATTATAGTCGACAGCTCAGACAAGGTCGGAGGCGATCAGTACCGGTACATCGCTGAGAAGAGCGTTGAGGATCTCGGGATAGGGGGCAGTGTGGAGACGATTGTCCTTTACATCAGACCAGAGATCCCCCTCTTCATTATAAGCATAAGATACCGGGACTTTCGCGGGAAAAACACCATAGGGGAGCTTGCTTCCATTGACGCTAGGACCGGTTCAATCAGGATAAGGCTGGACAGCGAGATCGACTTGGGGGACGCGTTGAAGGTACTTTGGTCTGAATATGGCAGGGAAAGGGTGGAGCAGGCAGGCAGGATGGAGATAGTCGTCCAAGGCGTTGAGCCAGAAGAGGTGCAGCAGATTAAGATAAGGGAGAAGGCTGTCGACATCTCCAGCAGAATCAGCGAGCTCTCCTCGAGGATCATACCAGAGGGTTTTAGGGTAAGATCCGTGAAAAGGGGCGAAAACATGCTTACGGTCATTGCAGCAGAGGACCCAATAAAGGAAGAATGGAAGGCAGAAGCATTGAAGATCGAGGCGATGGGCAATGCTTAAGTTCCTACTCTTTGAGGGCGGTCTCTACAAGCATGAGCTCATAACAGATTTTCTTGAGGATGTCGGGGGCTTCATAGTCCAGAAGACAGTGGCTGGGCTCGACCTCATAATGAACTTAGCTGTCCCAGAGGAGGAGCTGGGGAGGCTGGAGAGGATAGTGGCAGAAGTCAAGGGGAAGATCACGATTGCGCCATTGATAGGGGTTGAGGTCGCGGTTGTTGCGCCAACGCTTTCAAGGCACCATCTGCCCCATCCCGCATGCGACATAGCCGAGAACCTTCGCAGGCACGGGGCTAAGACGAACATCCTTGGCCTTGCGAGGGGTGTAGGGCAGAAGATAGTGCATAGCTCCCCCAAAGAGAGGGAGCTCATTGAAGAGCACGACATCGCCGTGTTTACGCTTGGCAACTTTGAGCAGTGCATAAAGGGATTCAAGATACCGCTTTTCAAGGACCTTAAGATACCTGTCATAGTCACAGGCGGTCCTTATTTGGATTCCTTGCCGGAGTGCCAAGGCTACGTGGGGGGGATTGGCAGGTATCCGGAGAGGGCCAGAACAGGGGAAATGATCGACAAGCTGAAGTCGGTCTCTGAGCTCGCAGGGAAGGTCGCCGAGGAGAGGAGGAGGGAGTTGGATTTGGATCCCCTTGTTGTTGAGCCGACCGTCGTCAAGGAAGAGGTGGAGCGGCAAGTCCCTGAGGCGAGGGAGGCGCTCTCGCCAAACCCAGTTACACTAAAGATTGACGGCGTTAGGATCAAGCTGCCATATCTAGAGTATAAGGACAGAATCTCAGATATGGTAGTCCAGGGAAAGAGGCTCGGTGATGTAGCATCGATCAAGAGATCGCTGATGAGGGATTATGTGCTCGTGAAGATCTACCCTCAATCAATGCTCCAGAAGGTGAAATAGATGCTGCTGAGCGTCGAGGGGATCGTTAAGAATTACAGGGAATCCGGTATCCGCGCACTTGATTCAGTGACCTTCTCTATAGATGAGGGGGAAATTGTTGGCATAATAGGTGAGAGCGGGGCTGGCAAGAGCACTCTGCTCCGTGTGCTGCGCGGCGTGGAGGAGTTCGATGGGGGCATCGTGAGGTTCCAGGACTTGACTGTAATGCCCACCTCCCCAAAGGACGATTTTTTGAGGCTCCAGAAGCAGACAGCCATACAGCTTCAGCGGAGCTTCGGAATCTGGCCAGAAACAGCGGCAGACAACATCATCAGGGCAATCAGATACAGCGAGTTTGGCGAGGAGAGCATCCCCGAAGACGAAGGGGAGTACAACGAGTACAAGGAGCGAGCGATCGAGATCTTGAAGGCTGTCGGACTCGACGAGAGGGCCGACCTTTGGGCAGAGATAATGAGCGGGGGTGAGAAGCAAAGGCTCATTGTGGCAAGGCAGGTCGCCAGGAAGCCCAAGCTCCTACTCTTGGACGAGCCGGGGACAATGTCCTGCCCCTCGACAAGGGAGGCCTTAATCGATGCGTTGAAGATGGCAAACAAGAAATTCAAAATGTCAATACTCTTCGCATCGCATAACCCAGAGATCCACCGAAGCCTCGCAAAAAGGACGTTGCTTCTGTCGAGGGGGAGGATAGTTAATGATGGCAACACTGAGGAGGTGCTGCGGGCTTTCCTTTCAAGGATGGAGGATCCCATCATGAAGGTTTCGATTGGTGGCCCCGTAGTCCTCAAGCTCGAGGGCGTGACGAAGGATTACACTCTCATACCTTATGGGAAAGTCTTCGAGCTGAAGGGGACCAACCTCGAGTTCAGGAGGGGCGAGATCACCGCTATAGTGGGACCGTCTGGTGCGGGCAAAACAATAATCCTCAGGATGCTCGCCGGCCTGGAATTGCCTGACAGCGGAGAGGTCAAGATGATCCACAGAGGCGAATGGGTGACGCTTGGAAAGCTGGGTAGGAGGAGCCTCCACGCGAGGAGGCACATAGGGATGCTACATCAAGAATTCGATCTGCCTCATTGGGCTAAAATAATCGATCTGTTCGCTGCCAGGATAGGAATTAAGGATTACTCAATCGTCGAGGAGGCGCTGAGGCGGGCGAAGAGGTCAGGAATAAGCGAGGAGACGGTGGATGCGCTACACAGGGTCGCTGAGCTTCCGGATGGCGAGATGCAAGCAAAGCTTGAACAGATAGGGCTGAACAGCGAGATATTGAATGAATTGTTCAGGAAAAAAGATCCTGTGTTAGCTCAGCGCGTTGCAACTACCGCCCTGGAGGCTGTCGGACTCAGCACGGATTTCTTGGGGAGGCATGTCTACGAACTTTCTGGCGGGGAGAAGATCAGGGTTGCCCTTGCCCTTGCGCTTATATCGAGCCCCAAGCTCATCGTGCTGGATGAGCCGTTTGGGGATCTTGATCCATTGACGTTGCGGCTTGTCGCCAACTCGCTAAAGATGGTCAAATCAAAGTTGAAGCCGTCAATTGTGCTGGTTAGTCACCAACTTGATTTCGTGGAAGAAGTAGCAGACAGGGCAATATTGATCGTTGAAGGAAGGGTTATAACGGATGGCGACCCATCAGAAGTCATCAGACGATTCTGCGAGGTTGAATGAAATGACGTTTGAGGTCAGGTTTTTGCCAGAGGGCAAGAGGGCATCAGTCGCTGAAGGCAGCACGCTCATGACGGCAGCGATGAATGCCGATGTCGATCTCGCCAACATTTGCGGAGGCAAAGGGTACTGTGGCAAGTGCCAGGTTGAGCTGATCGAAGGGAAGCTTTCCGACTTGACCGTGATGGAGCAGAAGCGGATAAGCCCAGAAAAGATCGCGAAAGGGTTCAGGCTAGCTTGCCAGGCAAAGGTTCTTGGAAACGTGACTGTCAAGGTTCCTGATCAGAGCAGGGTCGGGAGGCAGAGGCTTGTCATAATGGGGAAGGAGCCACGCGTGGAGATCAGAAGTAACGTCCAGAAGCTATTTCTCGAGATCCCGCCACCAACGCTCCACGATCTGGTGGCAGACGACGAGAGGCTGATGCAAGCCATCGCCGCAAAGACAGGAAAGAAGCCAAAGCTAGACTACATTCTATCCAAGATCGCCCCGAGGATATTGAGGGAGGGCGAATTCAACGTAACTGCCACCCTGCTGGCAAATGAGACGGTAGTTAACATCCAGAAAGGAGACACCACAAGGAGCTCATACGGAGTCGCCGTGGACATCGGGACGACTAAGTTGGCTGTCTTTTTGGTAGATCTGAACGACGGCTCGATCATATTTGCGGATGGAATAATGAACCCGCAGATCAGGTTCGGCGAGGACGTGATCTCGCGAATTAACTATGCGTCGCAAGGGCCGAGAGAGCTTGAGGAAGTACAGGAGACGATAGTCGCTGGGATAAACGAGCTAATCCAGAAAGGGCTCGACGAAACAGGGGTTCTCCGGGAGGACGTCAATGAGATGGTAGTAGTCGGCAACACGGCGATGCACCATCTCTTTGTTGGCATTGACGTGAAAAGCCTCGGCTTGGCGCCGTACGCTGCAGGCATGGGGAACGCGAACGACTTTTTAGCAAGGGATTTGGGCATACGCATCAACCCATCTGGAAACGTCCACGTGCTTCCCAACGTAGCGGGTTTCGTTGGCGCTGACGCGATAGCTGATATTTTGGCTTCCAGGTTGCACGAGAAGGAAAAGATGACGCTGTTGATGGATGTTGGCACGAACACCGAGGTGATGCTCGGCAACAAGGAGGGCATTTGGTCCTGCTCGACTGCATCTGGCCCAGCTTTTGAGGGGGCGCACATAAGGAATGGCATGCGTGCAGCCACCGGGGCGATCGAGAAGGTCAAGATCACCGAGAGCGGAGAGGTCGTCTGCAAGACCATCGAGGACGAAAAGGCAAGGGGCATTTGCGGTTCGGGGATAATAGATTCTGTTGCCGAGATGTTGAGGAGCGGCATAATGGACACTTCTGGGAGGATACTGATTGGCGTAAGCGACAGGGTAAGGGATGGACCGAACGGGAGGGAGTTCCTCCTTGTGCCGAAAGAGGAGACGTCGAGCGGCAAGGAGGACATCGTCGTTACGCAGGATGACGTCAGGGAGATCCAGAAGGCAAAAGCGGCGATGTATGCAGGCTACATGACGCTTCTCAGGAAGAGCGGCATGCGTAAGGATCAGCTCTCTGAGATAATAATTGCGGGTGCTTTCGGAAATTACATAGATCCCGCAAGCGCCAGGATAATAGGCATGATACCCGAAATGCCCCTCGAAAAGATATCGTTCACTGGAAACACAGCAGGATCAGGGGCAAGGATGTGCCTAAAGTCCCTTGATGCGAGGGGGGAGGCGAAAGAGGTCGCAAGGAAGATGAAGTATGTTGAGCTTGCAGCTGAGCCGATATTCGTTGAGGAGTACATAAATGCCATGTACCTCCCCAACAGCAGCTTGGAGGACTTTCCCGAGACCACCTCTTCGATTAAAGCGCCAAAGGTTGTGAAGAAGTATGTCAGAAGATGAGCTTGTCAAGGCAATGAGTGGCATGAAAGGGATACTCAAAGTCATCCCCCTCACGGAATCGGACGTGAAAGAGATCGAGAGGCTCGAAGCGGAGGCAGAAAACAACGTTTTGATGGGGTTCTGCAAGGGGATAAACGTCGGAGTGCGGGAGGCCCTGGCAAAGAAGAGAGTCTATGCTTGCTTGACGGACATGAACCTCAAATGGCCAGAGTGCTCGCTCATCAAGATCGTATGCGGTAGCGAGGTGATTGGGGAACAGGTAGTGGACAAGGAGAGGCTCGAGGGGCTGAAGGCTTGCGGCAACATTGTGACGGGGGACGTGGTGTTCTACAAAGAAAAGATGAGGCTAATAAGAGAGAGGCAGGGCGAGATGCGAGTGTTGATACTCCCCCTCGAGATGCCGGAGATCCTTGGGATCAAAGCCAAGGTCGGTAGCCCTTCACCGCCAGCAGATTCCTATCTTAAGAGAAGGCTGGATGCGAATTTGGAGGACCCAAAGCTCGGGACAGTCTTGGTCGGATTCGACGCGTAGCAAACTTCGAAGGATTTGCCCGCAAAGACATGACCAATCATTTAATAGCACCAGTGTACAATAATGTACATGACGAAAGATGTGGAGAGAGATCGTGGATTTCCTAAAGGGATCGCCTGCCAAGTTGAAGGTCGCAAAATTGATGGTAGAGCTTGGATTCAGCATCGACGAGAGCGGGAGGATCGTCTGTGGAGGGGTCGAAATCGGGGATTCGGCCATAGCCAGGGTTGCTATGGTCGATAGGAGGGTGGTGCGTGAAACCGTAAGCGATATCTTGGCTAACCCTCGAATGAGGAAGATCTTCTCTGGAATTAGGCCGGCAGGCAGCTTTCTCAGGGACATCGCGCCGGCCCTTGGTTACGGAGTCGTCGAGATCAGGGCAAGGCCTGACGCGGTCGGCGTCATTTCGAGCGCAACTGCTTGCATTTCCGAAGCAGGGGTGGGCATCAGGCAGATATTGGCTGAAGACCCGGATTTCAATCCTGACCCCAAGCTGCTCATCATCACCGAGAGGCAGGTCCCTGGTGAAGTGGTGACTAAGCTGCTCAAGATACCAACAGTCAAGAAGGTCTCTCTGAGCTGAAGTCATGGCAAGGCGGTCTCTTCTTTCGACGGGACAGATCCCTTGGACAGGCAGGATATTCTTTTATTATCCCATAACGAAATGGATCTCTAGGTTATTGAAGATGGCTTTGAAATTTCCCATAATCTTGCTGAATTTCAAAACATATTTGGAATCGCAAGGAGAGAGGGCTGTCGCCTTAGCTAAAGTGGCTGAAAGGATTGGCAAGGAATATGGAGTCACGATCGCAGTGGCCCCACAGCCAGTGGACTTGAAGCTCGTGGCTTCATCTGCAGAGATACCGGTGTTCTCCCAGCATGCCGATCCCTACAAGCCTGGCTCGTTCACTGGGCACATCTCGTGCGAGGCGATAAAGCAGGCTGGCGCAGTCGGATCCATCCTTAACCACTCAGAGCACAGGCTTCGCATCGATGTGGTCGAGGAGACGATCGAGAGGTGCAAATCTCTAGAGCTGATGACGTGCGTTTGCGCCAATACATCAACAGTCGGAAAGGCCCTTGCCGCGCTCTCTCCTGAGATGGTAGCAGTTGAGCCGCCTGAGCTCATCGGCAGCGGAGTCTCAGTCTCGAAGGCGAAGCCCGAGGTGATATCGGATTCTGTCAGGATGATAAGGCAAGTCAACGAAGACGTCCATGTGCTATGCGGGGCTGGCGTGACAACTGGAGAAGACGTCAAGACCGCTTTACGCCTGGGAGCCGAAGGGATCTTAGTTGCCTCAGGGGTAGTCAAGGCAAAGGACCCAGAAAAGGTCCTCCGCGAATTCGCCGAGGCGTGCCGAAGGCGATGATTTTTTTAAATGCACATTTTTATGCATAAATGTTTAAATATGTCTAATTGGCTCTACGTTGCCTTATGGTGTAAAAAAATGGGTGACTGTCTTTGGTAAAATAAGGATCGACCTCCCGGTCGACGATATCCCAAAATCATGGTATAATATAACGCCTGATCTGCCTGAACCATGCCCTCCGCCATTGAACCCGAGGACAAAGGCTCCGGCAGGGCTCGAAGATCTATGGTTCTTCCCTAAGAACCTGATAGCTCAGGAAATATCTACTGAGCGTTTCATACCGATACCAGAGGAGGTCCGGGAAGCCATGGCTAAGATGTCGCGCCCGACCCCCATATTCCGAGCCACGAGGCTTGAGAGATACCTGAATACGCCTGCAGAGATATACTTCAAGTATGAGGGCATCTCACCTTTAGGGAGCCACAAGGGGAACACTGCCATAGCCCAAGCGTATTTCAATAAGAAGGAAGGGACGGAGAGATTGATTACTGAGACAGGGGCGGGGCAATGGGGAACGGCATTGTCCTTGGCTTGCATGTTCTTCGATCTGAAGTGCACCGTATTCATGACGAGGGCGTCACATGATCAGAAGCCGTACCGCCGAACTTTGATGGAGCTTTACGGAGCGGAGGTCCATGCTTCGCCAAGCAATATGACCGAGTTTGGCAAGAAGCTCTTGTCGGAGAAGCCAAATCATCCTGGAAGCCTTGGTGTTGCAATTAGTGAAGCCATTGAGACCGTCAGAAAGGACCCAACTTCAAAATATTCTCTTGGCTCGGTAACGAATTTTGTCCTCCTTCACCAGACAGTGATAGGACAAGAGGCCCGGATGCAGATGGAGGCGGTTGACAAGAAGCCCGACTTTGTGATAGGGTGCGTCGGAGGCGGCAGCAACTATGCTGGGCTCTGCTACCCCTTCATCTATGACCAGATGAATGGGAAGCTCAACGCAGAGTTCATAGCTGTCGAGCCAAAGGCTGTGCCATCATTCACAAGGGGCACATACACTTATGACTTTGGCGATACCGCGGGGATGACGCCACTCTTTCCTATGTACACTGTAGGGCACAACTTCGTGACGCCCCCCATACATGCAGGCGGGCTCAGGTACCATGGAAAAGCGCCATCCATGAGCGTCCTTGTGAAGAACAAAGTGATCAAGGCTGTTGCTGTGGGGCAATATGAGATATTCGAGGCGGGCAAGATCATGTCGAGGTATGAAGGGGTAGTGCCAGCGCCTGAGAGTGCACATGCTGTCTGCGCTGCCATAGACATCGCGAGGAGATGCAAAGAGACAAATGAGAAGAAAGTCATCCTATTCAACTTGAGCGGCCACGGTCTCCTAGACTTGGGAGGGTATGGCGAATTCCTTGATGGGAGGCTGGTTAACAACTGCGAGCCAAAAGAACTGGCGCTGAGTGACCTGCCCAATATTTCAAAAACCTAAC
>JANHAI010000196.1 GCA_024464205.1 Candidatus Methanomethylicia archaeon | reverse complement strand
CGAACGTTTGCTTTTAAGTGTTGTCCATTGCCATACGCACGATCCCCGAAAACGGGCATCGCGCGTGCGGGAAAAGGTGTATGTGACCTGTTGCATGGCGCCTCCCCGGATCCCTTGGCATGCGAACCCCAAGTGCAGATCGGACCTGCCATTGAAGGGAGCCCAGCGCTGGCGCTGCGGTCTACCTTCTTGGGTTACCAGTCATCACATTCGGCGGCTACGCCGTTCAAATCCAGGTGTGGTTCAGGCGATCCTCAACGGTAGGAATGCTCACCGTCAGGGTACCTGCCCTCCATGACCTCTTGCCGGAATTCCCGGACTGCCTTCTTTATAGTTTGGTTCACGTCCGCATACCTCTTCAGGTACTTCGGGCTGAAAGTCGGGTCCATCCCCAGCATGTCATTTATGACCAAGACCTGGCCATCGCAGTACTTGCCGGCGCCGATTCCTATGGTAGGTGCTGAAATGGTTTCCGTGATCTCTTTCGCGAGTATTTCCGGCATCGACTCTAGTACCATGGAGAAGACGCCCATCTCGTCGAGGTGCAGTGCGTCGTCGAGTATTTTCTTTGCCTCTTCTGGCGACTTACCTTTCACGCGGTAGGCAGTCGCAGTCTGCGGCAGGAGGCCGATGTGCCCCATCACAGGGATCCCGTTCTTTATGAGGGCGTCGATCACTTCGGATTTGTCCCCCTCCACCTTGACCCCCTGTGCCCCTGCACTGATGAGGCGCCGCGCGTTCCTCAATGCGCCCTCCACTGTGGAATCGCTCTTGTAAGGCATGTCGGCGATTATGGGGGTTTCTTTCACTCCCCTCGCCACGGCGCGAGTGTGGTAAATCATGTCGCGCATCGTTACGCCTTTTGTGCCTTGACGACCTTGGAAGACCATCCCAAGACTGTCCCCCACGAGGATCATGTCGATTGCTTCTTCGTCGAGAATCTTGGCGATCTGGTAGTCGTACGCCGTCAGCATTATTATTTTTTCTTTGCCCTTTCGATGCCTGAAATCGTCGAGTCTCATCTTTTCCCCTCCAGGAACCTGATCAGCCCAACCATCGCCTCATTGACTGGGGTCCTTATGCCGTGCTTCCTACCCAGCTCAACGACCGTTCCGTTAAGGAACGCGATCTCTGTCCTCTTCCCCTTAGCTAGATCCTGGTACATGGACGAGTAGTTGGTGTAGCCCGTGATCTTGCGTTCCACTTCTGTCTCGAAGTTCCGATCCAGGCGCACCCCTTCCGCCTCAGCCACACTGGCGCACTCTTCGAAGATGGAGCGCCTCACATCCCTTAGGGCCGGGGCAGCTATCTCGTTGTCCCTTGCCCTCAGGGCGGCAGTCAGCGGGTTGATGATGCAGTTGATTATGAGCTTTTTCCATTCCTCTTTCTTGATCTCCTCAGTGAGCTCCGCCCTCAAGCCGCTCCTTGCGAAGAGGGCTCGGATCTCCTCGCCGGTCTTCGTGCGTTCGATCAATGTGGTGCCCGCCCAACAGGTAACTCGCCCTCGCTCGAAGAGCTCCGCTGCCATGAAAGCCAGACCCCTGACGACCTCAAATCGGCTTTCTGTCATTTCTTGGATCGTTTCTTTTATTCTGATCCCGTTCGAAAGGGCAAGGATCACTGTATCGGCCCTTAGGGAAGGTTCCAGAGCCCTCGCCGCCTCTGCGACGTCCTGGGCTTTGGTCGTCAACAAGATCAGTGTTTGGGGGGGCACTTCAGTGACCTGCGTTGAGGCTTTCAGCCTGAATGTCCCTTCCAGGGCGCCGCTCACGACCAACCCATGTGAATTGATCGCCTCTGCATGGGCCGCCCTGCATATGAGGGTCAGATCGTTCCCCCGCGACAGGTATGCGCCATAGCAGCTCCCTATCGCTCCACCGCCGACTATGAGGATCCTCTTGAAGATCATATCAAGGAAGCTTCCGAAAGTGAAGTGTTTCTCGTTCTTTCCCCTCGGGACATGGCTGGCGATGCTTTGCAGCTAACCAACCTCAATCCTCCTTGGCGATGGAAGCGAGACGCTCCCTTATGAAGAGGAGGGTTTCCGAGAGGTTTTTCCTGTTGTCGAACCTTTCCAAGATCCCCTTCAGCTCATCCTTATGGAGCTGGCGGAGTTCCTCAACGGCAGAGACGATGTTGGGGAGCGCCCTTAGGACGTTGTCTACAATTGTGATGTCAGCCACCTGCGACGTCCTCGATAAGGGGTTGAGATCAATTGCTATTACGAACTTGCCCATCTTGCGGAGGGCCATGGCCCGGTCCCCGTCCTCGAGTGGCACGATCACTACATCAGCGGAATATATGCCCCTTGGATCAACCTTCCTCC
>JANHAI010000195.1 GCA_024464205.1 Candidatus Methanomethylicia archaeon | reverse complement strand
ATGAAGATTCCGGCTTAAGGAGCCCCTTTATCCGCTCGAAAGCCTTCATGGGATCCGTTCTCGTGCTGCACGTGAATATGTCCAGGGCGGCGTAGCGGTACTCTGGCCACGTGTGTATTGACAGGTGCGACTCCGCTATTATCACGACGCCCGTGACGCCTTGGGGCGAGAAGTGGTGGAAGACCTTGCCGCATACCGTGGCGCCGGCATCCCTGGCTCCTCCCTCCATCGCCTCGGATATCGCAAGCTCGTCATCAAGCGCCCCCCTGTCGCAACCGAACATCTCGAAGATGAAGTGCCTGCCGAGCTCCCGCATCACAACCCCTCCTTATTCAACAGATCAAAGCGATCGAGTGCGCGTCTCCTTAAATCCTTTTACGGTCCCTCAGAAGCCCTTTAATACAGCCAAAGCGTAATTCCCGAGCATAACAGTTCACAGGGAGTGGGCCTCGTGGTAACCCAGATGAAAGTGAAATCCTCACTGTGCGACAACGAGACGATTATTACGGCCGAGCTGAAAGGCTCGGCCATATCCCTCTCGTTCGAATCCACCTGCTCGAAAATCAAGGACTATGGGGCGGCATTGCCTTCAGTCAACGTAAAGGACATAATGAAAGGGTTTGTTGACAACCCCATCTTCATGGCAGGATCTTCAAGTCACGTTACGCCGGATTGCCTCGTTCCAAGCGCAACGGTGCTCGCCTGTTGGGCAGAGGCCGGCTTCGCCTCGAAGAACCTAATGGTGAGGAGCGGTCCCCAGTGTATACTTCTTGTCAAGTGAAGCGTGCAGAAGCCCTGTTCTAAAGATGCTCTGCACCACGGAGGCACAGCTCATACAGTGGCTCCGCTCACGAGCTCAGCGAGGTCGATCCCGTGGGCGCCGATCTGGTAGAAATAGATCGCGATCGAATCGAGGAGGGCCGCTATCCTGGGCTGCTTGTTCATGAGCAATTCGTCCACTGCGACGAGCGACCTACTCAACGTTTCCCCCCGTAAAAGGACCCCCTCAGAGAGCTTAATGTCCTGCCTGAATAGCGCGAGAGCCGCCCCCTCATGTATCTTGTAAGCCTCATCGCTGAGCTTGAGGAGCGAGACCATTATCTCCTTGTCCAACTCCTTCTCCTTCAGCTTCTGGGCGGTTGAAGCCACAGCACCCGCATAGTCCGCAATCGTCTCTATGTACTTGGCAGCCATCCTCAGGTCCAGGCACTCGGGGGGCGAGATGCCGAGCTTCTCTGCCACAGAGGCGCTCCTTATCGCGAGCCTCAGCTGCCTCACGATGAGGAAGTATAGCCTGTCGACCTCGTCATCCCTCCTCTCGACGGTCTCAGCAAGCTCAAGGTCTCCGTGGCTCAGCGCGGTCTCCGCGTCCCTGTGCATGTTCGCCGCTAACGTGTAAGCCCTCTTGAGCGTGCTCCTGACGGGCATCGACGTCGGCTGGAGGAGGCACTGCACAGTCATGCTGTTAGCCTCCTCCTCCACGATCTCGAGCCCTATCAGCTTGTGTATGGCGCTCTTGATCGCCTCCCTCGTCGTTGGCGTCATCCTCTTCCCGAGCTCAATGACGATCATGTCTGCGCCCGAGAGGTAGTTCGCCCTTATTTGCCTCTCCAGGCCTTCAGGCTCGCGGATGTACGCTGCGACTCCCTTTTCGCCCTCCCCGCCGCCCTCGGCCCGCACGACGAGGGATCCCCCCTCGCCCTCGGTGAGCTTCAGGATCGCCCCGCCTTCGAGCTTGTTAGCCTTGACCCACTCCTTTGGAAGGGAGAGGAGGAATGAGCCCCCCTTGCTCATCTGCAGCCGCCTGTAGTCCACAATGATCCCCCACTACCATCTCTCTCTCCGTTGATAAAGACTTATCCCATCAGCATCTCCTCGCTTCCGGAGATCCATGTGGGGCAGGGCTGCGAAAATTGTTAAGAGAGGGGTCGGGGCTAAAGTCTCTGGGGAACGCGCTTGGGGGATCTGAAGTCTGCCATCGGGAAGGCGCTCGTCTCGGGCTACCAGCTCACGCCTGAGGCATGCGCCGCATTGGGCTCGCTTCAGGACCCCGAGGGAGTGATCCAGCGGCTAATCGACTCGCTCAGCTCTGCGCCCGAGAGGCCACTCTTCATAGGCAAGGCGGACGTTGAGAGGGCTGCCGGCTCAGTAACACCATACGCGGAGCCCCCGCCTAGAGCCACGCCTAGTACAAGCAGAAGGGAAGCCGAGCGAGAGGGAAGAGTGGGCATAATCTCGGGCGGCGAATCCGGCGCCACGAGCGGGAAGATAAGCGACTTCAAGAGCTACTTCAACGACCGCTTCTTGCACCTATACAACATCCTCCGCGCCAGGGGGGA
>JANHAI010000194.1 GCA_024464205.1 Candidatus Methanomethylicia archaeon | reverse complement strand
TTCATCGCTTTCGGGGTCTCGCTTGCATTTGTCTGCATCATCTACTGGATAGGCGGGAGGGTCTCCCCGAGGCGCACGGGCAGCGGGGGCGGCAAGGGTGAGCCTTACGCTTGCGGCGAGGACTTGCCGGCAGAGGAGTCCAGAGTCGATCTAGAGAAATTCCTCATATACGGGCTCTACTTCCTGATCTTCGATGTGCTGGCATTCATATTGGCTACGTCGTACTTCGCCACCGGATTCGTCCCGCTGACCTACATATCCGTGATCCTTGTAGCCGTGGCGGTGCTGATATTCTCGAGGAGGCACGTCTGAGATGGCAATCAGCTGGGCAAGGACCGGGTCCCCCTGGCTCATACACTTCAACACCGGGGGCTGCAACGGGTGCGACATCGAGTTCGTTGCGGCGATTACTCCGAGGTACGATGTCGAACGCTTTGGGATCATACTCCAGGGGAGCCCGCGGCATGCCGACATACTCGCTGTCACGGGCCCAGTGACGTTGCAGATAGCCGATCGGCTGAGGAGGGTCTATGAGCAGATGCCCGAGCCGAAGCACGTAGTGGCGCTAGGGACTTGCGCCGTGAGCGGCTCGCCGTTCAAAGACGGGTATAGCGTCCACGGCGGGGTCGACACGGTCATCCCTGTGGACGCGTATGTCCCGGGGTGCCCGCCGAAGCCTGAAGCGATGATCTTCGGCATCGCCAAGCTCCTCGAGAAGATGAGGTCCCGCAAGAGATCAGCATCAGAGGAGGCGCCCAAAGTGAAGGCAAAAGCCCCAGAGACAGGAGAGTGAGTCTGAATTTGGTCGATGGCGCATTAGAGATCGCTGAGAGGCTCAAAGAGAGGCTGAAGGATGAACTGACTGAGGTGAAGACCCCCAAGGCGAGGAGGATTTTCGCCAGAGTTCATCCCCCAGCCTTCAGGAGGGCTTTTAAAATGGCAATCGAGGAGCTGGGGTTCAGCCACCTCTCCACAATAACGGGCATAGACTTGGGGGGCGAGATCGAGGTCCTTTACCACCTGGCAAAGGACAACTCTGTCGAGCTCACAATGGGGACCAAGATCCCGAAAGAAAAAGGGAGCGTGATGACGGTATCTGACATCATGCCAAACGCAGCTTTCTACGAGAGGGAGGTCCGCGAGATGTTGGGTGTCAAGTTCGAGGGGCTTGAGGACGAATCGCACCTTCTCCTCCCAGACGGCTGGCCGGCTGCCATGTATCCGCTGAGGAAGGATCGCACGTTCAGCGAGCTCCACGAAGTGAGGCTGAGCAAGGGAGGGGATTGAGTTGGGTTATGCATCAACGATCAAAGTCCCGTTCGGGCCGCAGCATCCAGCGCTGAAGGAGCCCGAGCACTTCCTTTTCGAGGTGGAGGGCGACACGGTGGTAGGCGTGAAGCCCAGGATTGGGTACGTCCACCGGGGCATGGAGAAGGCCTTCGAGCTCGGGACGTACACCCACGACCTTTACCTCGCCGAGAGGATCTGCGGAATATGCACGGCTGCGCACACCACCTGCTACACCCAGGCTGTCGAGGAGCTCATGGGCATTGAGGCGCCACCCAGGGCAAAATACATCAGGACGATCATAGCGGAGCTTGAGAGGATCCAGAGCCATTCGCTCTGGATAGGGATAGTGGCACATGAGGCTGGCTTCGACACATTCTTCATGTACGTGTGGCGCGACAGGGAGGCGGTGATGAACCTCTTCGAGGAGCTCACAGGCGGGCGCGTGCTCCATGCGATGAACGCGATCGGCGGGGTCCGGAGGGACATAACGCCTGAAGGGGCTTCCAAGATCAGGAAGGTCCTCGACTATTTCGAGGGGAGGACGAAGGAGTACCTCAGGGTGATAAGGACCGAGCAGACTTTCCTGAAGAGGACGCAGGGAGTCGGGATCCTCAAGCCTGAGGAGGCTGTTAAGCTCGGCGCGGTAGGGCCCACGCTCAGGGCGAGCGGGCGAAAGGACGACGTCAGGATCGACGACCCCTACGTCGCCTATGGCGAGATACCCTTCAATGCGATCTCCTCTGACGGGTGCGACGCTCTGAGCAGGACGCTCGTGAGGGCCGAGGAGATGATCGAGAGCATAAGGATAATCCGCCATGCGCTGGACAAGATGCCCGTTGGGGCAATTCGAGTGCGGGCGCCCAAGGTGGCGCCCCCTGCGGAGACCGTCTCGAGGGTCGAGGCGCCTCGCGGGGAGCTCATCCACTACGCCAGATCCAACGGCACCGCGAAGCCTGAGCGCTACAAGGTGCGGTCGCCAACCCTTGCGAACATACCGTCCCTCTGCAAGACTCTGACCGGGATACACGTGGCGGACATACCGATAATACTCGCCG
>JANHAI010000193.1 GCA_024464205.1 Candidatus Methanomethylicia archaeon | reverse complement strand
CCAGAAAACCGACCAGCCCGACGAGCGAGATCTCCCATTCGTCTGGGTTCTCTGATGTCCATTCGCCAGTCCCGAACGCGAGGACCCTGAGTCCTTCTGATGCCATCCTGTTCTGGGCGTCCTCGAAAGCGCCAGGTTCAAATCTGCCCTTCCGTGCCATCTTACTGAGTTCTTCGTATGCCCCCTTCACATACAAGGCCGGTCTCAGATCTCCCTTGCCTGAGCCAGCCCCTCCCTTCAGGTTAGCTGTCGCCATAAGACGCCTCTTTGTGTCGAAGGGGTATGCCCAGACGCGCGGGTTCTCCCTCCGAATCTCGTCGTAATTTGCGATCCACTTCTGCAGGGCGACATCGATCGGGTCACCCGAGCTCTGGTCTGAATCGTTGCAGAGGGCCGCCGCCAACCTGAGTCCCTCAGAGTCGATCGCGAAGACGTCCTGCACTTTCAGCTTCCCCTCAGTTATCGTCCCGGTCTTGTCCGAGGCGATCACAGTGGCGCTTCCGAGGGTCTCGACCGAGGGCAGATAACGCGTTAAAGTCTTCTTCCTGCTTAGTGCCAGGGCCCCGACCACCATCACAAGCGTGACGACGAGGGGGAGGCCCTCCGGGACGGCACTGACGAGCTGCGCAACCAGGAGGTAAGCCAGGTCGAGGAGATCTCGGCCCTGCAGATAGCCGACCACCCCCACCGTCGTGAATAGCAACAGGAGGAGGGCCACGTAGCGCTTCATGAAAGCCTTCAGGGCGCGCGTCAGCGGGCTCTCGGGAGAGGATTCTTTCGCCTTCTCGGCTATCGATGCAAGGTAAGTCTTCCTCCCTGTCCTGACAACATATCCCCTGCCATTCCCCCTGACGACTGTCGTCCCTGAGAGGAGCATGTTCCTCATCTCGTAAGAACAGGATGCCTTGTCGAGGATCAAAGAGTGGTCCTTCGAGACGGGAAGAGATTCTCCAGTTATCGTTGCCTCGTCGACCATCAAGCCCGAGGAGTCAAAGAGTCGTATATCAGCGGAGACCATGTCCCCTTCCGATAGCAGGGCAACATCCCCAGGGACAAGCTCCGAAGAGGGGATCAAGAGCCTTGCGCCTCCCCTAATTACGTTCGCCTTGCTCTCCGTCAGCTTCTTCAGGGCCGAAATTGATGCTTCAGCCTTCAGCTCCTGGTAGAAACCGATGATGCTGTTAGCAAGTATGAGGGCGATGATCACAAGGAAGTCCTTCCATTCCCCTACCAAAATTGTAATGAAAGAGGCAATGAGGAGGATGTAGATCAGTACGTTCTTGAACTGCCTGATGAAGATCGAGAGCCTTGATGTTCGTTCTTCCTCCAACATATTCTTGCCTAATTCCGCTAGCCTTCTGGCTACTTCCCCCTCAGCGAGGCCCTGCTTGGACGTCCCTAGAATCTTCGCGATCTCTTCCGGATCATGGCACTGTGGGGATTCGAGAACATCCATGAGATTGATCAATGGCGCTCCCACATATTTTTTGCTTGTGCAGGAGCGGGCAGATTGGCACTTAGCCGAATGTGGTGTGGTGGGGCTGCCCGGATTCGGACCGGGGTCACGAGGGCCCAAGCCTCGCAGTCTGGACCAAGCTAGCCTACAGCCCCTTAACGTGAAAGGGGAGGGGAAGGAAATTATTATAGATATCGCTCCAAAGCAATGGCAGTGGCCCATCACACGTAACGTGAGCCGCTGTTTCAGCAAACACTTTAATACAGTTCATTTGGAATTGTATGGGGATGGAAAAATGGTGCGCAAAAAGACCCTCCTCGTCATGGTTGCCCTTGTACTCGTAGCGGTTGTAGCCGTGGCTGCAGTCGCTTCATCCTACCAGAGCATGGACATGCAGTACGAGGGCGCAAGCATAACGAAGATCAACTTCAAGTCCCTCGGGTACAGCGACATGGTCAGGCTGACGGTTGGGCTGATGATGTTCCCCTCGGACGGAGGTGCGCTCCTCCTATCCACTGCAGCCTCGCTAATCGACACTGTCAACGTCAACCTGACCCTGAACGCGACTAACGGGGGCTTCGTTCCATTGTGGTTGGGCAGCTTCGACTTCGATCTTTATGTAAACAATTATTATGCTGGCAACGGCAGCCACGCAGGATCGATCTTCATTCAACCAGGGGCGAGTGCATTGATCACAATAAACCAGACGATAAAGGTCAGCGGGCTCGCGAACGCGACAATTGACGCGATAGGGAACAGCGGCCTCATGGTGGTCAGAGTTGAGGGGCGCGCGCACGCGGCATTCTTGGACATCCCGTTCTCGAACACTCAAACGATCGACATCAAGGAAGGGCTGAGGGACGCGGTAAGCAGCCTGTTCGGTTAAGTGATAT
>JANHAI010000192.1 GCA_024464205.1 Candidatus Methanomethylicia archaeon | reverse complement strand
GGGTTGACAAGAGGCTGATGCTCATAATACCCACTGCGGCGGGCCATGTGGAGTTTTCGGTGCTCGACAACGTCGTAGAGGCTGCTCGCATTATTGGCGTGAAGGTCGAGACGATAATGGAGAGGGTTAGGGTCTTGAAAAGGAGGGACGAGGTCGGAAGGACAGGGATTTACTGGAAGGAGGAGCTCATTGAGTCGGAAAGCTTTGAGGGGGCATTGAGGGATCGGTTGTCTAAGGACCCAAGCCTGAGGAGGCTGCTCCAGAGAAGGGGTTGCGGTCTTAAATATTGAGCGTGCCGTTTGGGGAGGGGTACAGTCACGCAAAGATCTGCGTCCTTGCTAGTCGCAGCGGCGGCACTCGTAGCCATGATCGCAATGCCTGCTGCCCATGCCTCGGAAGGGGATGGGGGGACCAACAGCAGCATTGAGGACAAGTTCAGATCGACAATTGGAGGGTGGATCGCGGCATTCCAAGATAATTTGGACTGGCTCTCAGCAGCGATGTTGGACCTAATAAAGAACGTCATCAAGGCAGCCTACTTTGTTGTGGGGCTAGCTGGCTTCCTCATGTGGTCGACCGGCATCTCGAGGTATTCTGGCAAGAGGCTGATCATGGGGGCGGTCCTGATGGCGCTCGTCTCTGAGGTCCTCCTTTGACTGAGTCGAGCGCTTCAATTGACGGGAAACCTAAGCAAGGCTGCGATCCCGCCGATACCCGAGAGCTGCCTTCCTTTCTCGTGCTCTGACCCTATGAAGAAGACCTTCCCGCCGTATTTCTCGACGCTCTTGCAGAGCCCCTCTATCCCTCGCCTTTCTTCTGGGGTGATCGATTTGAGGAGCTTCTCGGAGACGAGTAGGGACTCGACCGCGCCCCTATCCACTGCGGCCTTGACCTCGTTTGCTCCGTAAGAGACGAGGGAAGGGGACCTTGCCAGCCTCGAGAGGAGCTCGTCTATGAGCTTAGAGTCGCGCATTATGGCAGACCCCTCAATGAGTTTTGTGAGGGTCCCTCTGTTCATGACCTCCCTGACGCCAGGCTCTCCGATGCAGGACGCAGTCTCCTCTACTATCCGGGCGTCCTTGAACTTATCGCGGAGGTGCCTTGCAAGGTCACTCTTTGTGAAGCCAGGGCCAGCCAATATTATGTCTGAAACGCCCTTCTGAACGATTCGCCCGACCTCCTCAGAGATCGCTGCGAAGTACTTTGATCTGATTGTAGGCCTATCAACGTTGTCTACGTACTTGCCGGGCATATTCGAGCTGACACGCATGAGCTCCTCGATCTGGTAATCGCTTATCATTGAGAGTACGGCCTCCTGATCGTCTATCGTTATCACGAGCACTCGCGGCTTGGCTTTAGAAGCCGCCCTCTCGATCCGCTCGCGGTGGAACGAGAGCCACTCCCTTTTGACTATAGTTATCCTGTCCCTGACGCCGACCGAGAATGAGTGGTAGGAGCCTTGTATATTCATGTCCTCTGGTCCCACTGTCACTTTGCCTTTTATCCTAAGCCTCTCTGTGAAAGTCTGGAAGCCGAGGTCTTCGACGGTGATGCAGGCGTAAATCCTCCTCCTTCCGCCCCGCTCTTCCTCGCCCCCACGCGATACCTTGACCTCCCTCATTGTCATCCCGCAGACGGTGTCGCCGGTATCGATTATATTGTAGAGGTGCCACAAGTCATCATTGTCCTCTACTTCGACTTCAATGGCTCCCCGTTTCATGTCGCTCTCAAGCAACCTCAAGAGACACACCAGCAAGCTAAACAATATTTGGGACCGAGCGGATCATCCTCATGCTGCAGATATGTACCCATCCAAGGATATTAATATAAGATCCGCATCGATGGCTGACCTAGAGAGGATCGCGGAGATCGAGAGATCGTCTTTCTCTGATCCATACCCGAGTGGGCTCCTCAAGGCGTTCTTCTTCATGCCATCGGCGTACATTGTCGCGGAGTGTGGCGGGAGAGTCGTTGGCTACGCAATCGGTATTATGAGGCGGGAGACTTTAGGGCACATCGTCTCGATAGCAGTGGACCCTCTTGAGAGGCAGCAAGGCGTCGGCTGGGCTCTGCTCAATTCGCTGATCGATAAGCTCGAATCGATGGGCGCAAAGAGGTTCAGGCTCGAGGTTAGGGAGAGCAACTCTGCAGCCAAGAGGCTTTACACTAAGGCAGGCTTTAAAGAAAAAGGGAAGATAAAGGGATACTATCAGGACGGCGAAGATGCAGCCGTGTTCGTCCTCAACGGGGACGTACGTCCTCAAAAGTGAGGACGGTTATGTCCTGCGGCCTCTTCGCAATGTTCCCTATCCTTGCCCCTATCAGGAATGAGACGCCCTTGCTGCCGGCTAT
>JANHAI010000191.1 GCA_024464205.1 Candidatus Methanomethylicia archaeon | reverse complement strand
GCTTTCCCATACGGGCAGACCTTGATGCAGTATCCGCATATGGCAACAGCAACATCCCCTACTGCAGGGTTTTTCATGAAATTCTCCTTATTCTTTGAGAGCCTTGCTGCACATTTCGCTGGAGTAAAAATCTCTTCTCTCGTTGCGGGGCGCGTCTCGAAAGCGACGTAGTTTAGAGCCTGTGAAGGGCAGAGTTGGACGCATAGCTTGCAATCCCCACACTTGTTATCGATGGGAGCCCCTGCTTTGAGTGGCATGTCCGTCAGGACTGTGACAAGCCTTATCCTTGAGCCAAATTCAGGATTGATCAATAGTCCATTTCGACCGATCCAGCCAAGTCCTGCTGCCCAAGCGATTGCCTTATGCGAGACGTGCCCAATCTGCTTTTGAAGGTCGATGCGGAGGCTTGCAGGTATGACTTGGCTCTTGTATCCTTTTGCCGTAATGTAGGCAGCTACTTTAAGGGCTGTCTCGTCGAGGAAAACGTTCGCAGTCTTGTAAGACCATGCATAAAGTATCCCAGGGTCATCGCTTGAGATCTCCTCGATCGCAACGCTTGGAAGCGCGATTGCCATCGATATTGCCCTTTTGAAATCGTTTAGCCTCACGCCTCCGAACGAGGAGAGGCTTTTGAGCAGATCGAGGTCTGCAACCCCCACCAGGGTGATTCCTTGCGACTTCGCAAAATTCAGGATTTCTTCAGTGGCATCTTCTTTTTTGGAGCCCATCTTTGGAACCTCTGGGTAGATCGTTATTACACACACTAACCGTTGTTCATTTTCTTTATAACTTTTAAGTGTACGCAGATGAATCTGTTCTTGAGGCGGCTAAGATTGGTGATAGTAGAGTTTTCAATAGTCCCGCTCGGGACAGGAAGTACCAGCCTGAGCGAATATGTCACAGAGGCTTGCAGGATTGTCAAGGAATCCGGCTTCCATTTCATGATAACTCCGATGGGAACCATAATGGAAACAGGGACGTTGAGTGAGGCGTTTAGGGTGATACAAGAGGCGCACGAGGCAGTATTAAAGAAGGGCGCGAGCCGAGTTTCAACGACTATCAAGGTAGATGACAGGAGAGACGTCGTGCGGAGTATGGAGGATAAGATGAGAAAGATAAAGTTGTGAAGTCAGTTCAATAAACAATCTCGCCGTCAATGAAGGCTTTCGTTTTTGGATTTGATGGTTTCTCAAAAAAGGATCTTGCATCGCCATACTCGACGAGTTTACCATCAAGCATGAACGCGACTTTGTTTGCAAGGCGCTTTGCTTGGAAAATGTTGTGTGTCACAATCACGATTGTAGTACCGTACTCCCTGTTAGCTTCAATGAGAGCTTCCTCAATTATTGAAGCATTGTATGGGTCCAAGTTTGCAGTAGGTTCGTCAAGGAGCAATAGTTGGGGATCGTAAACTAAGACACGGGCCAGAGCGATCCTCTGGGCTTCACCGCCCGAAAGGGTGATCGCCTTTCTGTCCTGAAGGTTGGTGAGGTGGAGCCTCTTTAGTAGATCGCCGACCTTTTTACTCTCAACATGGTCAGGCACCTTTCGGAAACGCAGGCTATATGCGATATTGTTATAGACTGAAGTATTAAAGACCACAGGGTTCTGGAACACCATGCCGATCCTCTGGCGTATGGACGCCTTGTCGATCTTCTCATAGTTCACCCCATCCATCAATAGATCTCCCGAAGTGGGTGACTCGAGACAGTCGATGATCCTCAACAGAGTGCTCTTGCCAGCACCGCTGGGACCGACAACCGCAAGAAAATCTTTGTGATGGATGGCCAAGCTCAGATTCTCAATTGCCTTGATTGCGCCAAATTTTTTTGTCACGTTCCTCAGTTCTAGAGATAGCATCGTAGCTTCCCCGCTCAAATTGAACTCTTTGCTCTCGACCTTGTCTGGAGCACAGTTAGAAAGATATTGATGGCAAATGCAATCAACAAGAGGATTATACCTAAGGCTATGGCGATTGCAAAGTCGCCCATACTTGTGTAGAGCATGATTGCAGTTGTGAGCGCCCTTGTGTAGCCCAAAAGATTACCGCCAACCATCATTATCGCCCCGACCTCCGATATGGCCGCACCGAATGCAGCTATAAACGCAGTCAGGATGCCTAAGCGGCTCTCGTTGAGAAGGACCCTCGCTTGCCAGCGGGCTGGTGCGTTCAGCGATGCCAACGTCTCTTTTAGCTTTGGGTTGAGGCCCATCACAGAAGATATTGTGATGCCACACACGATCGGGAAAGCCAATATCAGCTGAGCAATTATCATGGCTTCAGGGGTATATAGTAGCCTCAAGAAGCCAAGCGGACCAAAGGACGAGAGCATGAGGTAAACAACGAGTCCCACTGCAACGGGAGGCAGTCCCATGAAGG
>JANHAI010000190.1 GCA_024464205.1 Candidatus Methanomethylicia archaeon | reverse complement strand
GGCTTGGCGCAGGCTATGCATTAGCCAAGAGCGGATCAGCTGCAATTTCGTCGCTTGCAGAAAAGCCGGAGACCTTCTTCAAGGCCTTCCTCGTCGTCACGTTGTGCGAAGCAGTGGCAATCTATGGCCTCATAATCGCGATATTGCTCTGGCTGAGGCTGTAAATCCTCATTTTTTACTGGGTGCTCTGGGATGCTTCGGCCAGTCACTATGTCTCGCACCTCCATAATTTTTTTGAAGTCTGAGACAGAGCAGGTAATGGAAGTAATCAACAAACACGGCGCTTTCCACCTAACGATCAAAGAGTTAGATGGTCAAACGAGCTCTGAGTATGCAGAGAAGGCACAGGAGCTCGGAAACAGGGTCAGGGACGTCATTAACAGAGCCACATCTCTGACCGGTAGAAAGTTTGAAGGGGAAAGCAATCCCGTTCCCCCGCTGCAGAACTATCGTGATTGGCCGTCCCTCCTTTCCTCCATCGAGGCAGAAGTCTCCTCTTATGAAAAAAGGCTCCGTGAATTGGAAATTAGGTCGCAAAAAGTCGCAAAGTACAGGCCCATATTGGAGATCTGGAAGTCTGCTGTCGACGGACTATCTAAAAAAGCAGATTTCAACACTCTAGGATCCCTGAAGCATTTCAGGGCGATATTCCTTCAGGGCCCTGCTGACAACAAAGAAGCACTCAAAAAAGCGATTGGGGATTCAGCGATAGTGGTTGAAACTGCCCCGACAATATCGATCGTCATCTGTGATGGTAAGAGCGAAAGGGATTCTCTTCGCGCTGCAGAGGAGGCTGAGTATAGGCCCATAGAGCAGCTTGACAGGGCTCCATCAAGCCATTCGGATCTTCCGTCTTTTTTGAGATCATACGAGAAAGACCTCAAAGAAATTGAAACACAGCTCTCAGAGAGCTCTACCTCATTCGCAAGGGATCTTCCGAAGTTGCGCTCGATCGAGGCAATATTGTCCGATTCCTATTCCGTACTCAGCATCAGAGACAAGACATCGCTCCAGAAGAATTGGGCAATCATTGAAGGCTATGTGCCCTCGAACTTGGCATCGGATCTGATCGCCTCAATCTCAGAGAGGGTCGATGGGCGAGTCATACCGTTCACCAAAGAGGAGCATTCTTCATCAAGCGTACCTGTATCGTTCCGATATCCACGCTTTATGAAGATATTCGATTCGATCACAAACCTTTATGGGACTCCATCCTACAACGAGGTGAACCCGACTCCTATCCTGGCGATAACCTTCCCACTGTTTTTTGGTCTGATGTTCGGAGACCTTGGACATGGTCTCACGCTCGCAGCCATAGGCTTCTTCATGTTCAAAAAAGTGGCATCGATGAAAAAAATCGGCCTTGTTTTGATGATCGCAGGGATCGTAGGGGCACTGGTTGGCGGGATTGTCTATGGCGAGATATTCGGTAAACCGCTGGCAGACTATATCCCCTACCAGGCGCCGCTCCACATACCTCATGAGGAAGGCGAATTCATGACGTACTTGATGCAGCTCCTCAAGATCTCGCTCTTCGTAGGAATCAGCCAGATATCGCTGGGCTTGTCCCTCACGATCGTGAACAACTTCATTCAGAAAAAATACGCAGCTGCAGCCCTCGTCAACATCCCCAAGCTCGCCCTCTACTGGGCATTCATGTATGTTGTCTGGACCACCAAACTCCAGCTGATGCAGTGGTTCGGCGGCCCAATTTATTATATCCTTGCTCCGCTTCTCTTTCTTTTATTAGCATCGCCAATTTACTCGATGGTCAAACACGGCAGGAAAGAGGGATTAGGTCATTTGGGTGAGATGGGGTTCGACCTCTTCGAGTCAATGATAAGCTTCACCTCGAACACCGTCTCCTATCTCCGGATATTCGCAATGGTGATCGCCCACATTGAGTTGACTGCAATCTTTTACACGCTTGGAAGCATGGTCGGAGGTGGCCCCACAGGCATGATCTTCTCAGGGATCTTGATAGTAATGGGCAACCTTTTCGTGGTCCTCTTGGAAGGCATATTGGTGCTTGCGCAGGACCTGAGGCTCCACTTCTACGAATGGTTCAGCAAATTCTACCAAGACGGAGGGGTGCGTTTCTCGCCTTTCAAGCTGTCCTTGGGGGTTCCGATCAGGAAATAATCCGTCCAGTCCCCTATCAATATACCGCAAAATCCTGGAGCGCCCTCTTGGGGTCGATGCCCCTCTCTATCGCATTTGCTATCCTTATGAGGTTCTTTACCTCTGTAAGCTTCAGCTCAAGATAACCGATCACTGATCCCGCCTCAACGTAGCCAGCGTAATAAATGCGCTGAAGATTTTTGAAGATCCTTTTTTCGTAGATCCTCTCGATGTCGCGAAGCCCCTCTGCCTTCTCCAGCCCC
>JANHAI010000189.1 GCA_024464205.1 Candidatus Methanomethylicia archaeon | reverse complement strand
CGACCTTCGCCTTCAATGGCGAAATAATGTGTTTCGCCCACGCCATGATCAACACTCTTGAGATGAGGCGGAAGGGCTACGATGTGAAACTTATAATCGAGGGGATGGCAACGGGCGCTATAGCCCAGCTCTCAGACAGCTCAAAGCCATTCTCAGAATTGTACCAGAAGGTCCGTGACGAAGGCCTCATTGACTGCGTATGCCTTGCATGCTCCACAAAGACAGGGACGGCTAAGCAGGCAGAGGAGCAGGGGCTCAGGCTATGCGGCGAGATGTCTGGACATCCGAGCATGTCGCGCTACATCGATGCTGGCTACGAGCTAATCGTGATGTAGTGATCACCACATAAAGCCACACTCCTGATCGCATTGCATAGATTCAAAGCTTATTACCCCCTTTATAGCAGCTGATAATCATGAGCGAAGCCAAATTCTGCTCAAGGTGCGGCGCCCCCCAAGTGGAAGGGGCATCGTTCTGCTCAAGGTGCGGCGCCCCCGTAAGGCACATTGAGGCTGGCGTGCAACCGCCTCCTGGCTTTGCCCCTCCTATGGAGAGGGAACCGATGCGTGCTTGGGAAGACAGGACGGGGCCATTTGTGGGTGGCGGCATACTGATCTGGCTAGGGATCACATTCTACCTGGCAACGATAGAGTACCTGTCTTGGGCAATCTGGTGGGCATATTTCATATGCGGGATAGGCCTGATATTGGTATTCCAAGGGATAGTCCACTTCATCCAAGGTGCTTACAGGGAAAAGATAACTGGGCCGATCATAGGGGGGAGCATACTCTTCCTCGTCGGGGCATTCTTCATATCCGCCTTCAGCTTTGGGATAGGGAATTGGTGGCCTTTCCTGTTCATGTTCATCGGAATAATCATAATACTGACCGCCGTTCTCGTGAAGCGGCATTGAAGTGCACTCAAAAATCGATTTGGCAGCACCCCACCCGTCAATGTGTATTTGATCACCTGCTTTTTTTTACCAGATGGTTAGATATCATTTGAGCTTCTGAAGGATCCGGACGCTCCATATTGCATGATCAGGTAGCCGACTTTCCAGAATGTAAAAGTTTAGCAAGATACATAGAAATTCCTAAAAAGAAAGCCGCAGCGCACAACGAGTATATGAGCACAGAAGATTCAGGATAGAACAGCGGATTCAACCCCATCGGATACAGCGGCATTATGTCATAGTATAGCGGTGCATCGAGCAGCAGATGGGTGTAGACGCCAAGGAAGGAAGCTGCCGCAACCATCTTTACAGATGATCTTTGCTTGATGCCAAACGCCTCAGATACTCTGGAGGAGGCGCCCCTGAAACGGACCATCGCTGCCATGAGTGCAAATGCTAGAGCCGTCCCCCCCAAGAAAGTGTGGAGGAGCCCGTGGAGTGGATAGCTGATGCCTGTAATGACGACGAAGAATGGCTCAAGGTCCACAACTAAACTTGCAACCATGAACGTCGGCAAGTCCAAATACTTCAGGAGCAAGATGCCTATGAGCAGCGCAGGGCTGAGGTGGAAGGCATTTTCATCTACAATATGTGTGCTGCATTCACTGATATTGTTATTCGGTCAAACGCGCATCAAGCTCGTAAAACAACTCTGGCCGATATTCAAGATCACTGCAGCTCCGGGATCAGCCTCTTGGGCATTTCCCCGCTTGTCTGGCGCCTATTGTCTTGCCCCTCGCTAACGATGCAGCCATCCCGACCAGGCAGAGGAACGCAAAGAAGACGAAAATAACCGTGACGCTACCCATGAAAGCTTGATAGAAAGGCGGGGTAATCTGCACGGGTCCGACATAAACTGCAAGAACCATCATAGCGAAGCCCATGCTCAGGGTCTGGCCCACCTGCCTCATCGTTGCGAGCGTCCCAGAAGCAACGCCCAGGTACCTCCTCTCCACGGCGCACATTATTGCGTTCGTGTTTGGGGTAACGAATAGCGCGAACCCCAAGCCGAGCGCAGCCAAGTTCGCTATTATCATGAGTAGGGAGGTCTCGGTGGATATAGTTGCAAGGCCGAAGAGCCCTGCAGAGATGATTGCCATCCCTGCCGATGATATGAGCCTCGGTTCAACCCTGTCCGAGAGCCTCCCCGAGATTGGGGATAGGATGGCCTGCACAACGGGCTGCGCAAGGAGGATTAAGCCAGCGCTCTGAGGGTCGAAACCCCTGACATATTGGAGGTAAAGGCTCATCAGGAAGGTAATCGCTGCGGTCGATGCATAATTAATCAACGCTGCCAGGTTCGAGAACGTGAAGACCCTGTTGCCCCTGAAGAGCTTCATGTCAAGGACAGGGCTCTTAGCAGAGGTCTCATATCGTATGAACCCTATGAGACCGAGCATGCCTGCAGCTACAAGGATCCATCCGATATAAGAAGGCAATATGGAAAAG
>JANHAI010000011.1 GCA_024464205.1 Candidatus Methanomethylicia archaeon | reverse complement strand
CTCAAGGTAAGGGCGTACCCCCACCAGGTCCTGAGGGAGAACAAGATGATGGCTTTCGCCGGCGCAGACCGGCTCCAGGACGGCATGAGGAAGTCATTCGGCAAGCCGTGCGGAACTGCTGCCAGGTTCAAGTTCCTTCAGCCAATAATAGACGTCAGGGTGCCGGCCGACAAGCGGGCTGTCGCGAGGGAGGCCCTGAACCTTGCATGCGCCAAGATGCCGATGCCGTGCAGGGTAATCGATGTAGAGTGAAAGAGATCGAATGCCGCCTCTCCCCTTTGGGGGGAAGGCAATTATTTCCGTTCTGCCGAAGTTAGTTTAGGCGTGGTTTGTTTGGCACCTTATGATCTTGAGGTGGAGAGGGCGGTCAGGGAAGTAGTAGCCCTCGGGGCAAAGAAGGTCATGATCCAGGCGCCCGATGGCCTCAAGCAGTACCTCGGCGAGCTCTGCAAGAGCCTCGAGGCTGCAGGCGTCTCCCCGCTCCTCTCGACAGAGCCCTGCTATGGCGGCTGCGACGTTGCAGACGGCGCGCCAGTCGGCGCGGACGCGATAATCCACGTCGGGCACTTCAAGTTCGGTGGAGGGCCTGATCCGCTGCCGACGGTCTACATCACAGCCAAGCACTTGGGCGGCGACAGGGATCTCCCGGCGAAGGCTGCCAGGGCCATGAAGGCCAGGGGATTCCGTAAGGTCGGCCTCGTCTCGAACGCGCAGCACATCCACCTGATAGGCGAGTTCAGGGAGGCGCTGGCTGCAGAGGGCTTGGAGGGGGTCGTCGACGGAGAGACGGGCGGGCTCGTGCTTGGATGCAGGGTCGGCGCTGCGACTGCGGTGGAAGGGGCGGTCGATGCGCTGGTCTTCATTGGCGGCGGCGATTTCCACGCGCTCGGTGTAGCGCTCGCATGCGAGAAGGAGGTCTTCATAGCCGATCCCTACCGCGGCGAGGTCAGGGAGACCGCCCAGATGAAGAGAAGGGCGCTGGCAAAGCGGTGGTGGCTGATCGCGGAGGCGTCGAAGGCAAAAACTTTTGGCGTGGTGATCGTCACCAAGCCAAGGCAGATGGATCTGGCAATGGCAGAGAGGCTATCCAGCGATCTCCGGCGGAGGGGCAAGGTCTGCTACTTGCTCGCCGGCGGCGATGTGTCCTGGGATAGGCTGGTTGGCTTCGCGTTCATAGATGCGTTCATAGTCGTGGGGTGCCCCAGGATAGCGACAGACAACCAGGAGTGCTTCTCCAAGCCTGTCCTAAACGCTGGAGAGGCGCTCGAAGTGATAAAGAGGCTGTGAGGTGGCAGAGATGATAAGGCCCCGCTCGAAGTCTGACCTCGAGATACAGCTCGAGAGGGTCGAGGGCTTCGCGGCGCCCAAGGCAGAGCGCGAGCAGTACAGGCTCCCAGCGCCGGCGGCTGCGGAGGCGCTCTGGTACATAGGCCTCAGGCACGGGGACCTTGAGGGCAGGCTGATTGTTGACCTTGGCTGCGGGACAGGGATGCTGGCGGCCGGTGCTGCGATGATGGGGGCAGACCACGTGGTCGGTGTCGACATCGACCCAGAGGCTGTCGCATCGGCTAAGAGGGTTGCTGCGAGGATGGGGATCTCCGGGGGCATGGACTTCATAATCGCAGATGTCCGCCATCTGGAGATCAAGGCGGACGTCGTCGTGCAGAACCCGCCATTCGGCATACAGGTCCGCCAGGCTGACAGGGCTTTCCTGAAGGCAGGCTTAGCGGTCGCCCCGACGGTCTACTCGATCCACAGGGCTGGCGAGGGGGTCAGGGCTTTCATCTCATCATATATCGAGGGCCTCGGAGGTCGGGTTGAGGAGGTCCTTCCGTTAAAGATAAAACTACCCCCCACCTATCACTTCCATAAAAAGAGATTTCATGCGGTTGATATTGATCTTTACAGGATTGTGAGGGGTTATTGATGGAGAACAAGAGCAAGATCGTCTCGCCGGGGGAGAAGCTGGGCGTCATCGAGGAGTACATGCCGGGCAGCAATACGTACGAGGATGACGGAAAGGTCATCTCGAGCGTTGCTGGGAAGGTTGTCCTCGACGCCCAGAGCAGGAAGGTCGGCGTCAGTCCGGCAAAGGTTGCGCCTGTGCCGGAGGTGGGGGATGTAGTCGAGGGTATTGTCACGTCCGTGAGGGAAGAGAACGCCCAAGTGAAGATCGTCGGGATAAGGGGGAAGCGGCTCCTCTCCGGGGACTTTTCGGCGCAGCTCCATGTCTCTCAAGCCGCGAAGGGGTACGTTAAATCGATGTTCGATGCGGTAAACCTGAACGACAGGATATTGGCAAAGGTGACTACTTCGTGGGCACCCTACCAGCTCTCGACAGCCGAGGAGGAGATGGGGGTCATATTCGCGACGTGCACGAAGTGCGGTGAGCCGCTCCTGCTGAAGGGCGGAAGGCTCTACTGCAAGAGGGACAACATTTATGAGAAGAAGAAGGTCTCTCGGCATTACCTGTTGAGTGGAGATTGATCGTATGCAGGTCAAGATATTGAATGAGGCGAAAGAGAGGATCGAGATCGAGATCTCAGGAGAGGACCACACGCTGGGGAACTACCTGAGGGCATCGCTACTAGCGAACCCTAAGGTCAAGCACGCAGGGTACCAGATAGTCCACCCGCTTACTGGCGGGATCAAGGTCGTAGTGCAGACTGCAGATGGCTACAGCCCGAGGGAGGCGCTCGTCGAGGCGCTCTCCAAGATGGAATCCGAGGCTTCAGAGTTCAAGGATAAGCTGAGGAAGGCCCTGAAATAGCGGGCGATGTGGTTGGAAGGCGACGTCCTGCCCTTCATCAAGAGTCTGATGAGGGAGAAGGGGCTCGCGCGCCTGGGAGATTCTTTCGTGAACCTGGTCTTCTCGGCTGCAAAGACCCAAGCTTACGGCAGGGCGGCAGGCGAGAAGGTCCCCGACAAGGTCCTTTCAGAATCTCTCAGAATGGCAAGTATCAAGGTTCCGCCTAGGCTTAGCCACGGCGAGAGAGGGGACATCGCAGAAGCGATCCTCGCTGACGCGTGGACGAGGAAGGTCATATCGCTAGACGAGTCTATCGAGCTCTTGAGGGGGGCGCTCTCTCGGCGGGAGGTCGAGACCGTGGCAGCCGAGAGGGATCTGGCCGCGAGGGGCTTCTCGTCGCTGATATTAATTGCGCTGAAGAGGGGAGGGGAGTCAGGGGCTTATGGCGCCGGGGAGAGGGAAGAGGGAGCGAAGGATCGCTTATCTTGATTCAGTCGCCGGATACTGGGTCTGCGTAGTCTTCAGGGGCGGCTGGATCGACGGGATCTCAATGGCAAGAGTGAAGGGGCCGCTCGGGGCATTGGAGGGGTGGCTAGGGGGGCTGGAATACTTCACTGAGCTTGCGGGGGTGACGCTTGGCGCAGCGGTCGCGGGGGAACTCGGGCCGGCAGGCGTCGAGGGGCTCGCGCGGTGGCTGCGCGCTTCAGGTAAGGTGCTGCAGGATCTGGGCGCAGCGAACAGGCGAGCAGCATCCGCGATCACTGAAGGCATAAGGCGCTACATCGATGGTGAGGGGAGGGCTGAGCGGAGAGCCCCCTGAGAGGCTCTCGCAAAGGTTTAAAAACGGTGCCCCCTTACTTGAGCGGGGTGACGGAGAATTGGAATTCTGCCCTAAGTGCGGCTGCATGCTCCTTGAGGACCGGAGGAGGAGGGTCCTGATCTGCAAGAAGTGCAAGTACGAGAGGGCTGCCACGGGGTCGGAGGGGCAGCGCTTCGTTGAGGAGATAAACAAGAAGCCGGCCGCGCTCATTGTCAAAGAGGAGCCCAAGGACGGGGCGACCTTGCCGGTGACCAAGGCTGAATGCAAGAAGTGCGGGAACAACAAGGCTTACTATTGGATGATGCAGACCAGGAGCGCCGACGAGCCGTCGACGAGGTTCTACAGGTGCACCGAGTGCGGCTGCACCTGGCGCGAGTACGAGTAGGACGCCGACTTGAGAAGTATTTAGAGGGGGCATAACGAGGGCAGAAGCATCGCTCGCAACCGTTAAGTACGGAAACAATTTATAGAATTCACTCACAGAGGGATTCCTCATGTTCAAAGCAGTTCTCGCTGACAGCAGGGTATGGAAGAGCATAATAGATTCGGTATCAACGCTCGTAGAGGAGGGGGCTTTCATAGCAGACCCGTCGGGCATCAAGCTCAGGGCGATGGACCCCTCAAGGGTCGCCATGGTCGACCTCGAGCTCCCGAAGGCAGCCTTCGAGGGTTACGATTGCTCAGCCGAGATGCCCATTGGCGTGAACTTCGAGGACATGAAGAACATAATGAAGAGGGCCGGCTCGAACGAGAAGCTGGAACTCGAGAAGGCGGATGAGGAGGCGAGGCTGAAGATCAGGTTCAGGGGGAAGACGACGAGGACCTTTTCGCTGCCTCTGCTCGACCTTGGGAAAGAAGAGCTTTCTGCTCCCAGGATACCGTTCAACGTCTCGATAAAGACGCCGGCGGCGACGCTCCTCGAGGCTATAAGGGACGCTGAGGTCGTCAGCGACTTCGTGAAGATGACAGCGGATCAGGGCGTCTTGAAGGTGAGGGCAAGCGGCGACAGGGGCGAGGTCGATGTTGAGATAACCAAAGAGAGCGGCGAGCTGCTCTCGATCGAGATGAAGGAGCCGGCTCATGCGCTCTACAGCCTTTCGTACCTCACGAAGATGATGGTGGCGTCTGCGCTCTCGGAGATAGCCACCCTTATGTTCTCGACAGACATGCCTTTGAGGTTGGACTTCAACCTCTCGACTGGCGGCAAGATTGTCTACTACCTTGCACCGCGGATGGAGTCCGACTGAGGGGACGCCAGGGCCTTCCCTCTTCAGCCCCCGGCCTCCCATGGGCTTTGGGATGAGATAGATGCTGGCAAAAGAGGACCTGGCTAAGTACCCGTTCCTTCAGAAGGCTGCGGCTTTCATCGAGGGCAGGAACCTCTCCATCTCAGACTTAGCGGGACCCGAGTTCAGCAACGTGGTCAGGAGGGCCGTGGAGAGGGTCAGGTCCAGCATCCTCGGGGAGGAGGTCACAACTGAAACCTCGGACCCTGAGACCGAGATCCTTTCGTACCCACTTGCGCTTGCCTTCGTCTACGCGTCCAAGATAACGTGGCTCGTGAACCGGTTCGCGACCTCAGAGGCAAAGAGGTGCGAGGAGGAGCTCAGGAAGGAGCCGATCTCGAAGCTGGAAGAGATAGGGAATGCGAGCTTCGGCTGGAAGGTGGAAGCGAATCCGATATCGCTTGAGTGGGAGAAGCTGGACTTCAGGCTGGGGGTATGGCAATACCTCGAGGTGGCCCCACAGTTCCACTCCGTATCTTGGAAGCTGACCAACAAGTACCTCAATGGGGGGCACGTCTACCTTAAGGCAAAGGACTTCGCAAGGCTCCTTGCTGAGAATTTGAAGCTCAGGATAGTGAGGAGGGCTAGCGAGGAGGAGATCAGGAAGTTCGATCTACCGCAGCTGCTCATGCCGCACCTCGAGGGGCTGCTCAAGCTAGCCGAGGAGAGGAAGGGTACGTTCGAGGAAGAGGCGCCCCAGGGACTTGTGGATGGGGCGATACCCCCGTGCATACAGGCAATAATGGGGGATCTCGCCTCAGGCAAGAGCGTCTCGCATATGGCGAGGTTCGCCATAACGACTTTCATGATAAATGTGGGCGAGGGCGTCGAGGATGTGCTGAGGCGTTTCGGGAATGTGGCAGACTTTGACGAGGGGAAGGCGAGGTACCAGGTGGAGCACATCGCGGGGATGAGCGGATCTAGGACCAAGTATTCGCCGCCCAAGTGCGATGTCTTAAGATCGTTCGGACTCTGCGTAAACCCTGACAGGACGTGCAGCAGGGTCACGCACCCCCTCAGGTACTACAGGTTGAGGCTGAAGGATCAGCGGCGGAACGGGGGAGTGGCACAGGGGGCAAAGGGCGGAGGGGGGAGGGGGTCTGCATAAGGTCGTAATCGACGCATTCAGGGACTACTACTCTAGGCTGGCAGCGGAGGGCCTCGAAGTCCCCGGGTTTGCCGCCAGGGAGTTCGCCTTCCTGCAGTTCGGGGAGCAGGTAATGATAAGGCACCTCCAATTCGCCAGCGCCAGGGCACTGAAGGAGTACTTGGAGGTGAAGGCGCCTGCGAACGCCTACTACTCATCGGCTTACTACGATACCCCAAGCGCCCCCGATATGGTAGGTAAGGGATGGCAAGGGGCGGATCTGGTCTTCGACATCGACGCTGACCACATACCGACGGCGTGCAAGGCTGACCACGACACCTGGAGGTGCCTCGACTGCGGCGCTGCTGGGAGGGGGTTCCCGCCTGCTGCCTGCCCAAAGTGCGGCATGAAGAAGCTCGAGACCGAGACGTGGGTCTGCGAGGAGTGCCTCAAGGTCGCCAAGGAAGAGGCGTTCAAGCTCATCGACGACTTCATGATACCGGACTTCGGGGTCTCGCAGAAGGAGATCGAGATATGCTTCTCCGGCCACAGGGGCTACCACCTCCACATCCTCGACGAAAGGCTCAGGAGACTCGGGAGCGACGGGAGGAGGGAGGTGGCGGACTATGTGAGGGGGGTCGGCCTCGATCCGAGGGACCACGGCTTCAGGGAGATAGCAAGGGAGGGGGCTTTCCTCGGCCCTGACATGCGCGACGGCGGGTGGAGGGGGAGGATCGCAAGGGCAATCTATGCATACATTAGCAAGTGCACTGAGGATCAGCTTAGGCAGGTAGTGAAGAGCGCGGCGGTCGCTGACACGATCTGCAGGAACAGGGCAAAGTTCCTCGAGAACATAGCATCGGACCCTCCCTTTTGGGGCGGCATCAAGGGGTACAGCCTCGAGAGCGTGGTGAGGATAGCACTCGCGGCTGCCGCGGAGAACGCCTGCGCTATCGACGAGAGGGTTACTCTTGACGTGAAGAGGCTCATAAGGCACCCAAACACTCTCCACGGAAAGACGGCGCTCAGGGCTGTGAGGCTGGATTACAGCGAGCTCGAAAGCTTCGATCCCTTGAGAAGCGCCGTCGCATTCAGGGGCGGCAGCATAAAGGTTTATGTGAAGGGTATGCCTCGAGTCAGGATAGGGGACCATGAGGCAGGCCCTGCCAGCAGCGTTGAGATGGAGGTCCCAAAGGCATTCGGTCTCTACCTCATCTGCAAGGGGGCAGCCGAACCAAGGTCGTGATTGCTTGTACAAAAAGATTATAGAATTCTGGACCAGCGAGAGGGAGGCGAACGGGCTGGTCAAGCCGCCTCCAGCTTTCGAGGAGGACGTCGCGAATTACCTCTCCTCGCTCGAGGGGGGGTCAGGGAACTATGCGACGCTGAGGGCGGCCGAGGCAGCGAGGGTCAGGCGTATGATCGAGGAACTGAGGCTGATAAGAAAGGCGAAGATCTGCGAGGCGCTAGTCTCGGGTGGGCTAAATGAGGAGCTCCTGATGCCGACCGAGGGGGGCGCCATTCCGGCGAAGAAGGATGCTCCAGCGGCAGGGGCTTCCGAGCCTGCGAAAAGGATATTAACGAGGCTGCTCCGAGATGTCCCATCGTTCGTAGGGGTAGATTTAAAAACGTATGGCCCCTATAAGTCGGAGGATGTCGTGCTGCTACCAGCACAGAACGCGGAGGCCCTCATAAAGAGGGGGCTTGCGACCGAGATACGGAAGGGATGATCAATATGAAAGCGCCAAAAGAGATAAACACATACTGTCCGAAGTGCAAGGCTTACACGTCTCACAGCGTAACGCTGTACAAGAAGGGGAAGGAGCGGGCACTTGCCGAAGGTACCCGAAGGTATGAAAGGAAGAAGAAAGGCTACGGTAGCTCGAGGAAGCCCGTTCAGAAGAGGACCGCGAAGACCACGAAGAAGATGAGCCTTAAGCTCAAGTGCAAGAAATGCGGCTACCAGAACCAGAGGAAGGGCATCAGGCTGAAGAAGCTCGAGATCGTATGAGGTGAAATCGCTTGAAGAGGAAAGAGATGCTTACGCCAATGCCGAGGAGCAAGTTCTACAGGGTGCAGTGCCCTGAGTGCGGGAATGAGCAGACGGTATTCTCAAATGTGGCTTCTGTGGTCAAGTGCAGTATATGCGGGAAGGATCTTGCTCTGCCGACTGGCGGCAAGACGAAGATACTGTCAGACAAAGTGAAGGAGATAAGCTGAGGCTGGATCGGGCGGCGCGCTAGGTCCGCCTTATGCGCACCTCATTTCTTTTTAGGGGGCCTAAGCCAGAGAGCCCCAATATGCTTATTACCCATCTCCTAATTCCATATGTATCGACCATCGCTTCTTCGGCGGTGCGTCTGGGATGATGTAAAGATGGTTCTCAGGAAGAAGGATTACCCCGAGATAGGCGAGTATGTGATAGCCACTGCTGTGAAGCTGATGGAGCACGGCGTCTACGTCTCGATCGACGAGTACGAGAAGAACGGATACATACCGATCGGAGAGGTCGCCTCCACTTGGGTCAAGAACATCAAGGATTTTGTCAAGGAAGGACAGAAGCTGGTGCTCAAGGTCATCAGGATCGACGAGAAGAAAGGGCACATCGACTGCTCCCTGAGGAAGGTCACGGAGCGGGAGAAGAAGGAGAAGCTTATCCAGTACAAGAAGTTGAAGAAGGCAGAGAAGCTACTCGAGAGCGCTTCGAAGGCGCTCGGGAAAAGCTACGCTGAAGGGGTGAAGGTCGCAGGGATTCCGCTTGAGGACCACTATGGCGACCTCTATTCTGCTCTGGAAAGCGCAAGCAGCAGGGGACCGAAGGCGCTCCTCGAGGCGGGGATGCCGGAGGACTGGGCCAGCGCCATATATGAGGCGTCGAAGGGGCATATCGAGACGCCGGTCGTGAGTGTCGCCGGAGTCATTAAGCTGACTTCCAACAACCCGCGCGGCGTCGAGGAGATTAAGGATAGCATCATGAAGGGGATAAAGGAGTCGGCATCAAAAGAGGCGAAAGTGACGATCACCTACCTTGGTTCGCCAAATTATAGGATCGAGGTTACGGCCAAGGACTACAAGGCAGCGGAGGACCAGATGAAGAAGACCGCCGATGTTATACTGGCGAGGCTGGAGAAGGCCGGTGGCAAGGGCGAGTTCACCAGGTGATTGGGGAAGCATGAAGGGTCTGATAAGGAAGTGCAGCAGCTGCGGGGAATACACGTTGAGCCCCACGAAGTGCCCAAGGTGCGGTGGCACCCTCAGGAACCCCCACCCTGCAAAGTTCTCCCCGGACGACAAGTACAGCAGGTTCAGGTTGGCGCTGAGGCTCGAGAAAGGGGACGGGGCATCGAGAGAGGGAAATTAGCCTGACTCCGTAGGGAGTGGGCGCTACGGGTAGTTTATCTTGTAGACAAGCACCCACGCGTCGCTAGAGCTGAATATCAGCTGGTAGTTCTGCGGCGGGTTGATCGTTATATTGAGGTAATGCTGGTAGCCCGAGATATATGGGTAGAAGAGGAGCTTGTAGAGGGTTGCGTCGGCAGCCTTTGGCCCTGCAGGCAGCGGGTAGTTGAGTATCTGCCCGCCGAGGTTGATCGGTATGGACTGAATGTATTCGCTGGAGTTGTAGCCAACCCAGACCATCATGGCAGTTGACTTCTCAAAGTCACCGAGTATCTGCCAAGGCGGGAGCGCCAGTGGCGGGCTCTGCATGATCGGCTGGAACGGCTCGAAGACGACGACATGCGTCACATTGAGCATCTTGAAGTTCCGGAGCGAGATCGTCTCGTTGTTGAGGAATGCTTCGGCGACGAGCTGGATCTGCGTGCCGTTTGTCGTCGAGTTGTCGTCGACGACCGAGAGGTTCGCCATGACGTTGATCCAATACCCGTAATCCCACCAAGTCCCGATGACGGAATCTGGCGGCAGGTTGTCCCTCATCCAGGCGAGCGCCTCCATCCAGTCCGGTATCGAGGCTTGCACGCCCGTCGAGGAGGACACTATCATGGCAGGGCGGTCAGCGCCGCGGAGGTTCGTGTAAGCGACCGGAATCATCGCAATAACCACGATCGCTATCACGAAGGCGCCGTAGTACTTGCTAAGAAGGCCGGCCCTGACCTTCCGATCTGCCTGCTGCCTGATGACGGTCGAGACGCTAGACATCAGCCTGACCAAGGCGTAGCCTGCAAGTATGCTGATCGTCGGTGCCACGAGGATGAGAAGCCTGACGTAAGAGCCTGCGCCGTAGAGGGCGGTAAGAGCCAGGAGGACGATGAATATGTCTACCCTCTTCCCCCTCTTGATCGCGTAATAGACTCCGAGTGGCGCCAGGATCACGAGGAGGTGGTAGTAGTAGAAGAAGTGGCTCCAGATCGAGGGGAACTGCTCACCGACGGTGCCGACGGATCTTATCTCAGCGCGCGAAAAGGGGTTGATCAGGGCGAGGAACTTCCCTGATATGTCCCCGAAGATGCCCGTGAGCATGAGCGCACCGAAGGCAACGACGAGGCCTATGACGATGTATAGGGAGATGAGCTGGCGGCGCCTCTGGTCCTCTATTGTCTCGGTCATAGACCGGACAAGGCAGATGGCGAATGCCGCTATCGGGACGATTGTGTATGGGGATATGGCGAGGGATATGCCGTAGCTTGGCGTAACAGCCAACGTGAATAGTGTTATGGAGAAGATTATAGAGATCGAGGTCGTGAGTTGCTTGCTCCACTTCCCTATAAGGACCATTACTATAGCGAAGAGGGCTATGAAGTTCATGGGGTAAAGGAAGACCCTCCAGGCCAAGGCCATGTAGGCGAGGGAGAGGCCAGATATTATCGAGTAGGGTATAGTCCTGCCTTTCTGGGCTTTGAGGAAGAAGATGAGAGAGAGGAAGAAGCCGAGCATCCCTACCGATTCGGTATCGAAGAAGCCGAGCGCCGTCCTCTGGACGGACGTCGGGTCGATCGCCATTATAAATGCAGATAGGAGGCCTACCCCCCTGTTGACGAGCTCCTTCCCAAGGAAGAACGCAAGTATGACTATGAGCGCCCCGGCGAAGACCGGGAAGAATACGGCGACGTTGTAAAGCGAGACCCCGATGCCGATCGCCTGGAGGAAGAGGTAAATGGCAGCCCCCGTGAACGGCACCCCGAGGAGGCCTTCCTGGTACTGGTATGCGCCCCATGGGGCCCACCGGGTCGGGTCGAACCAGCTGTACCATGCGTTGAAGCCGTTCTCGACGACATACATCGCCCCCTTGTACTGGATGTAGGGATCGAACTCGTCAAGGTAGATCCCCCACTTCATCGGGAGGAGGCGTATCGCCACAGCCAGTATCGTTATCGCGGCAAGAGCCCCATAAACGGCGATGTCCAGTTTCCTCGTCGCCAGTGCCTCGCGCACTTTTAACTCCATTATCAACGCCCTCTAAAAACAAAATCCCTTTGGCATGGTAGAATTTAACTCTATCTGAGGGCGTAACCTCATTTCGATGGCTCTCCGGCGCAGTTTCCCGAAAAAGAATTAATACACCAGGGGTGCCTATCAATTGTGAACCTTGAGGCGATGGACCCATGCCGCATATCGGTAAGATTTCCAAGGACTATGACTTCAAGTCTGTCGAGGAGGACGCCCGCTCATTCTGGGAGGCTAGGAAGATCGAAAGCAAGGTCAGGGCAGCGGGCGGTGAGAAGTTCTATTTCCTCGACGGGCCGCCGTACGTCACTAACCCAATACACGTCGGGACGGCATGGAACAAGATCCTCAAGGACGCTTACATAAGGCACCAGAGGATGAACGGCAGGCTTGTGAGGGACCAGCCCGGCTACGACATGCACGGGCTGCCCATCGAGGTGATGGTCGAGAAGAGGATGGGCATAAAGAGCAAGAAGGAGATTGAGGCCCTCGGCATAGAGGGGTTTGTAAAATCTTGCAAGTCCTTCGCGATCGAGAACCTTAAGGTCGCCACCGGCCAGTTCAAGAACCTGGGCGTCTGGATGGACTGGGAATCCCCCTACAGGACCCTTGACGAC
>JANHAI010000188.1 GCA_024464205.1 Candidatus Methanomethylicia archaeon | reverse complement strand
TTTGCCCAATCGATAGTGGAATCAATTAGCAATGATCCCACACCTTTCCGCCTCATATCCTGTTTGACGGCTAGCCATTCAATCCTTACGGTAGGCGCTTTTTTGCTGTCTATGAACCGGAAGGCAATAAAGCCGATCGCATCCCCTTCCGACAAGGCGATTAGGCACAGCCAATTCTTGTTGCACCGCATGACCTTAAGGGCCTCACTCTGCCAGTTCCTGACCTTATAGTGCTTCGTCTCACCTGGGAATGCCTCCTTAAACAGGGCAGCGACTGCATTAGCATCCTTCTGTATTGCAGGGATGACCCTGAAAGCCCCCCTCTTGGGGGCTTCCTGTTTCCCGCTCATAAGGGAACACCTTTCATTTTATTAGGAGCTCGACTACGGGCTTGAAGTATTTGATGTCGTACCCCTCGATCTTACCTTCATCACACGCCTTCGAGAGCAAGGGGTCGATTGGCAATGAGCCAAGGAATTTTGTGTTTATCTTTTGGGCGAGCGTGAGGCCATTCGATGTGCCAAAGAGGTTGATATCGTAGTTGCAGTTGGGGCACTTCACATAGCTCATGTTCTCAACCACCCCAAGGATCGGAACTGCGAGCATCTTTGACATCTGAACGGCTTTCCCAACTATCATTCCTGCGAGCTCTTGGGGAGAGGTCACTACAATTATCCCGTCAACAGGAATCATCTGAAGGACCGTCAGCTGAGCGTCGCTTGTCCCTGGCGGGAGGTCGATCAACAAGTAATCAAGCTCGCCCCAATCCACATCCATGTAAAATTGCTTGATTGCGCTGCTTACAAGGGGGCCACGCCAGATGACAGGGGCATCTTCCTCAGGTATGAGAAGATTCATAGACATGATCTTTATGCCTTTCTTTGATTGTGGCGGTATTATCTTGCCTTCGAGTACAAAAGGAGCCTCAATTACTCCAAAGATCTTTGGGATGCTAGGGCCCGTGATATCAGCGTCGAGTATCCCGACTTTGAAGCCTTTCTCCGCCAGCCCCACAGCGAGCATTGCGGTAACTGATGACTTGCCAACGCCGCCCTTCCCCGAGAGTATTGCAATGAGACGCTTTATGCTCTTCTTTGGCAATTTTTCTGGTAATTGAGATGGCTGCTTCTTCTCCTTCAAGATCTGCAACAGGCGATTCCGCTCGTCCTCAGTCATGACAGAGAGGTCGATCGTCACCCCGCGAACGCCTGCGAGGCCTTTAAGGAGCCTCTCAGCGTCTCCCTTTATGCGTTCGCCCAAGGGGCATTTGTCTGACGTCAGAGCGATTACGACCCTCACGTTCTCGTCGACAATAGCAATTTCTCTGACCATGCCCAGCGTGACTATGTCCATCCCCAATTCGGGATCGACCACATTCTTCAGAGTTTCAAACACGGATTCTTTAGTTATCATCTTCAGTCAAGCATCCTTCTATTTTGAGTTTGAAGAATTATAGCATGCTTATCAAGGTATCGCGGATTATTTCAACGACTAGGCAATTTTCAGGACGAAGAATATTTAAGCTGGATGGATAGACTATCCATATGATGAAGGATGAAGAGTGACCTGCCACGAACCAAGAGGATTGCATACCTCAGCATATTAGTAGCATTAGCAATCACATTGCGATTGCTAAAGACGGCCCTTTTTGGGCCTGTTCAATTCATTAACTTCCCTGGCGTCTTTACAGTTTTGGGAGGCATGTTGTTTGGACCGATGGCGGGTTTCGTTATCGGTTTCGGTTCCTTTCTCTTCTCCGACATAATTATTGGCCTTCCAGGCTTATGGACTGCGACCACATCACTCTCCATGGGAGTGATCGGGATCATTAGCGGGCTCATATGGATGCGAAGGGACAAGGAGAAGATATCAAAGGCTGCTTTAGGCGTCAGCACGTATATCCTCATCTTGTTTTACGATATATTTACCTCGGTGATACTGCTGGTGGTGATGATGCGACTAGATTGGATAAGCGCATTAACAATAGGCATTCTGGGTCTCTTCTTGCCTGTACCGACATCAGGGGGCTTTATGATTGGCGTCGGACCAATAACCGAGTTCACGACCACGATGTTTGTCGTCTTGATATTCATGGCCTTAATAAAGAACCATAACATAATCTGGACTAAAAAATGACTTGTTTATCATAGTCAAGAATTGTTTTCAGAATCATTATTTTGATAGGTTGTCGGAAGAAAGCAGGCAACGCTATATTCAAGGTTGTTGTCTCGAGTAAAAAGGGAAAGGGGCTCAGAATTGCTTAAGAACCCACATTATCGTTTCGTTTGGATGCAAGATGTATTCGGTCGATCCCACCCATATTGGAGCCCATTCGCCATCGTCCCATCCTTCATAAACCCAAAATCGGTTGGATGACATGTCCTGGTATACGCCGTTAATTGCTGTTATTAGTAGACC
>JANHAI010000187.1 GCA_024464205.1 Candidatus Methanomethylicia archaeon | reverse complement strand
CTCACTTATGGAGCGGGCGTATAGCTCCTCGATCAGCGGGTTGTATGAGTTGCTGAGCACGACGAAGCAAGAGCGCATGCTCAGCTCGCCGAAGACCGATGCGAGGCGCCGCTGGTCGACTTCGCTGAAAGATCCGCTGGTGTAGCCGGTGAAAGAAGATGTCCTGCTCAGCGGCTGGTATGGCGGATCGAAGTAGACAAGATCGCCTGAGACCGCCCCCTCCACAGCCTCGGCGTAATCGCAGCACTTGATCTCGACGCATGGCGTGTTAAGGACTTTGCTGACTTCCCTGAGGTTCTCCGGATCAAAAAGGCGCGGCGATCTGTACCTCCCCCACGGGACGTTGAACTCCGATCTTGAGTTTACCCTGTACAAGCCATTGTAGCAGGTCTTGTTAAGGTAGATTAGGAGGGATGCCTTCTCCACATCTCCCTCAAGCCCAGACTTCAGCTTGATCTCGTTGAAGCGGCGCCTGGCAAAGCTCTCGTAGAAGTTCCTGTCGTTTGCGCGTTGTTGCAGAGACTCGAGTTGCTCGATGAGCTCTTCCGGCCTGTCCCTCACTGTCACGTAGCAGTTGATCAGATCCCTGTTCGAGTCGGAGATTATTGCTCTTGAGAGGGCCCCCATAGAGGCGAGCTTGAAGAAGAGCGCCCCTCCCCCTAGGAAAGGCTCATAGTATGCCTTGAAGGATTTGGGCAGGCACTGGAGGAGCGCCTCCAACAGCCCTGACTTCCCTCCCGCCCACTTAAGAAAAGGGGTAGCAGAGGGGCTCATCGCGATCACATCAGGTAGAGTATTGGATGTCGCGGTATAAGAACTTTGGAAGGCGCGCTTTCGATGGAGGGCGTTTGTCCGGCTGAGGCGAATCCTGTTAACCTAAAGCATATATATGGTTTACTTCAATTCCGTTCCGATCAAAATGGCTGAAGGCACAACCACCATAAAGCGGAGTCGCGCCAGGGAATTGGCTCTATGCGCCGTCTTTGCTGCGCTGATGGGGGCAGGGGGGCTCATCTCGATACCGGTCTCCCCTGTGCCCTTCACATTGCAGACGTTCTTCCTGTACCTTTCGATCTTAGTCCTCAAGAGGGGGGCGGCCCTCAGCCAAGCGATATACATCGCCATGGGGCTGGCTGGCCTACCGATCTTCTCCAGGGGGATGGGCGGCTACGCTGTCCTGATCGGGCCCACTGGGGGCTTCATAATAGGGTTCCTCCTCAGCGCCTTGATAGCAGGCGCATACCTTTCGGCACCATGGGGCAGGCGTTCGCCATTACTGGCCCTCGGTATTGCGATGGCGATAGTCTTCGGGTTCGGGGGCATGTGGCTTGGCTTCTGGCTTGGGCTGGACTTTTACGCGGCCTACTTAGGGGTATTGCCCTTCATCCCGGGCGACGTTGCCAAGGCTGCCCTCGCATTCGCAGCCTTCAAGAAAATAAGGATGTGATTGCCGCGGGCGAACGATCTCAGTGATTCAGCTTGTTCCTCAGCCATACCTTAGAGAGGCTCTCGAAGTCCGCAAAGGTCTGCTGCAGGATTGGCAGGTACATCTTGATCTCGCAGTCCGACATGTACTGGAACTGGTACTCGCCCATGTACGGGGACGGCTTCCCCTCGCGCTTTATGAACTCTATGTGCATGAAGTGGTCGCCAGCCTTTATTGTGATCGGCCGCCTGTCGTTGCTGAGGTTGACTATCTCCAGTGCAAGCCTCCCGACGAAACCGCTGTGGACCTTCGCGGCGTTGAGGAAAGAGAGCCCCATCCTGCCGTACCTGCTCTTCGCCGTCAGGTAGGCGACGCAGTCAGGCGGGGTGAAGACTATCTCATTCGAGATCACGTTCTGGTGCTCAAGGTACTGGAGGGTCGTGTCCTCGCCGACCGTGAGGATGTACCCGTCGCCGTCAAGCTGGGATTCGTTGAAGGGGTTCACGATTTTGTATTTCTTCTCGAGCTCAATAAGCCGATCTCTCCCGAGTACGCACATAAGAATCACTTTTGAACAATTGGGCGCAAGCTATTTTTAAGCTTAATCGGTCATCTAGTTATCGCAGGTGTACATGTTGTCCGTAGTGAACACGAGGGAGGTTCGGGGCGTGATGGTCCCGAAGCCCTACGAGAGGCTCCTTAAGGTATGCATGTCGCCCGAGGACGGGAGGAGCAAGGACTTCACGCTGCTGGTCTCGATAATAAGCCCGGGCAGCGGGACGAATTATCATTCCCATGAGGAATCTGGCGAGCTCATCTACGTCGTATCAGGGTACGGCAAGGCAACGGTCGAAGGGAAGGAGTTCGAAGTGGGGGCTGACACAGCCATTTATGCTCCTCTTGGCGTGAGGCACATGATAAGGAACGACTCTGACGAAACGATGAAGCTCGTCTGCGTCTTTGTGCCGCCCCTCCCGCCGCAGTACGTAGAGCGTGCGGC
>JANHAI010000186.1 GCA_024464205.1 Candidatus Methanomethylicia archaeon | reverse complement strand
CACAATGCTGAGATCAGCGAGGAAGACCTCCAGGCACTGGAGGAGATCGCTAGGAGGGGCAAGGTGCCCCCCTGAAGCGCATTTTCCAGCCCCTGGGCTTCGGAAAGATTTATTAAAACGCCCAAGTCAGATCGGGAATAATCTAAAGAGGTAACCAAAATGGTCTCAGTCAAGGTTGATCTTGAGAAGTGCAATGGCGACGCCATCTGCGTATCGATATGTCCTACGAGCGTTTTCGAGATAAAGGACAATAAGGCCGCGGTCATAAGGGAGCAGGACTGCATACTCTGCATGGCATGCGTTGCGCAGTGCCCGACGCAGGCCATTGAGGTCAAGGAGTAATCCTGTCCCCCGGCTTTTGCCACTCCAACGATCTCATCCAACAGTTTTTAGTTTTTGCCTTATTTTTGAGCCGTTCCTGAAAAATCCGTATTCATGTGCGCTTGCCTTTGCGCGAGCTGGGCACCCCGGCAGAGTACCTGCATGCCCCTGCCAGGAGGCAATCGCCGCACCTTGGACCCACTGGCCTGCAGACGCTCTTCCCAAAGCTCACGAAGACGTCATTGACGTCGACCCACATCTCCTTGGGGAAATAGGTCTCGAGGCAGTGTTCTGTTTCCTCCGGCCTATCTGTCTGGACCAGGCCGAGCCTGTTCGCGATCCTGTGGACATGGGTGTCGACGGGTATCGCGGCCTTGCCGAAGGCATATACGAGGACGCAGTTCGCCGTCTTCCTGCCAACAGAGGGCAGCTCCATAAGGGCATCCAGGGTGTCGGGCACCTCGCCGCCGCGATCCTTTGATATTATCGAGGCGACCTCGACTATCCTCCTGCTCTTGACGTTGTAAAAACCGACAGGCTTTATGAGCTGCGCCACCCTCTCCACAGGGGCAGCCGCGAGTGAATAGGCATCGCCATACTCGCTAAAGAGTCTCTCCACAGCCTCGGCAGTCTTCTCGTCCTTCGTCCTGTGGGAGAGTATCGTCCCGATCAGGACCCTGAATGGGTCATGCGGCTCCTTACTGCTTATCTCGTTAAGCGCCGTCCTGGCATCGCCAAGAGATTCCCTCATCTTCCTGATGATCCCTGACGGTCCAAGCGCCGCCTGCTCCTCTCTCCATCCTGGCATAGCCCAAGCCCCAATCGACAAAGCTTAATACCTATAGTCCGGAGCTATTATTTGTGAGTTTGCGATGCCCGACAACCTGACAGAAAAGTGGCAGAGGCAGGACAAGCAACCAATCTCCGAGAAGGTTCGCGATCAGATTGTGAAGCCCCCTCCCCTCCGCGAGCGCCTTGAGTTCGCAAAGAGGAGGCTCAACGAGGAGATCGTCCAGCTCGGGAGGATATCGGATCGGCTGAGCGCCAAGGACAAGGCGCTCTACGACCAGCTCGTGAAGGCATACGCTGAGCACGACACGGCGAAGGCTAACTCCCTCGCGAACGAGCTAGCCGAGCTCCGGAAGGTCGAGAGCAAGACCGCATACGGGAAGTATGCCCTCGAGAAGGCTTACACGAAGATCGACGTTGCCAAGGAGTTCGGAGACATGGCCGTCGCGATGGCAGACGTCAACCGCGTCCTGAAGGGAGTGTCGGGGACTCTCTCGGACTTCATACCTTCGACGAGCAACGCGCTCGGAGAGATCTCAAACATGATGAACGAGACCCTCGTCTCGTTCTCGAACATCTCGGGGGACTCGACCATACTGGGCCCGACGAGCGAAGACGCGGAGAAGATACTCAAGGAAGCTGCCGCCGTCGCCGAGAACCGCCTGAAGGACAAACTTCCCCCGTCAGAGGAGCTCTCGCAGTAGGCTGGTAGCCCCTCCTTTCTGATCTCCGGCGGACCGCGCCCTGTAATTCGCCTCAGGTTGTCGTTATCACGCCGTCGCCCGTTGTCAGGACGGTGTGCTCTGCCTGGGCTATGGGTCTGCCGCTCGCCTCGACGAGCGTGGGGTACTCATAGATCGCCCTGCCCTCGATCATCCTCCTTAGGACCTCGCCGTCCCCTATCTTTATTGCCCACCTCCTCGCGAACGGGAGGGTCCTGAAGTTGGCGTAAGCCCCCTCAAAGAACTCCCTCATGGCTGTATCCTTCGGCCTCTTCAGCTTCGCGAGGTGAAGGATGTTGCCTGGCGGGCCCTCGACGACCTCACCTGCAGCCTCCGGTAACGTCACGAATGGCTCAATGGCGTAGACCGACCACGGCTCGAACCTCCCCGAGAAGAGATCGGTGCCGCTCACGTTCGGGATGCTCACGCCCGCGTGGATGGTGTAGGGTGCGATCTGGTGCCCCGTGAGGTTCCTGATGGGCTTGTATCCCATGGACTTGATCGTCCGCTCGACCACAACGCCGACGTCGGAAATCCTGCCTCCCACCCTTACCGCCTTGATTGCGTTCTCGAGCGCGGCCTCCGCTACCTTGATCGCACC
>JANHAI010000185.1 GCA_024464205.1 Candidatus Methanomethylicia archaeon | reverse complement strand
GAGAGGGAAGAGTGGGCATAATCTCGGGCGGCGAATCCGGCGCCACGAGCGGGAAGATAAGCGACTTCAAGAGCTACTTCAACGACCGCTTCTTGCACCTATACAACATCCTCCGCGCCAGGGGGGATATGAAGGACGCGACCACGCCGTCCAAGGTAGTCCACAACGGAAAATGGCAGAAGGTCAAGCTAATAGGCATGGTCGCTTCAAAACGGGACTTCAAGGACGGGGCGGTCTCGATAGAGCTCGAGGATCCTGACGGCTCGATCAAGGTCTCTGTCAAGCCCACAAACGATCAGCTCCGAAAGAAGGCGGCGCGCCTGATGCTGGACGAGGTCGTCTGCATAACGGGCGGCACGAAGAGCACCACGAGCATCTCGGCGGACGACATAATCTGGCCAGAGATCTCTTTCGTCCCGAGGACAAGCTGCCTGACGGGCACGGCCTACGCGGTCTTCACCTCGGACATCCATGTGGGAAGCAAGATGTTCATGAAGGAAAACTTCCAAAGCTTCATAAAGTGGCTCCGCGGGGAGTACGGCGACGAGAAGTCGCAATCCCTTGCCTCGAAGGTCAAGTACGTCGTCATAGCAGGGGATCTCGTCGACGGCGTGGGCATATACCCATCTCAGGAGGAGGAGCTCGAGATAGTCGACCTTTACAAGCAGTACGAGAGCGCCGCAGAGTACCTGGCGATGGTCCCTGAGGGGATCCGGATAATCATAATCCCTGGTAACCACGACGCCTGCCGGCCGACGTTGCCGACCCCACCGATGTACAGGGACTACGCGGATCCAGTTTACTCCCTCAAGAACGTCACTATGCTAGGAGACCCCGCACAGGTCGCCCTCGACGGCGTCAAGGTGCTGATAACCCACGGGAGGAGTCTCGATGACACGATACCTGCGATTCCTGGATGCGACTTCAGGAACCCCCAGCGGGCCATGATCGAGCTCCTGAAGAGCCGCCACATCGCCCCCATCTACGGAGAGAAGACGCCTCTGGCGCCTGAGCCTTTCGACCGTCTCGTGATAGACCCGGTCCCGAACATCTTCCACGCTGGCCACGTCCATGTGGAGGGGATAGCCGAGTACAGGGGGGTGCTCGCCATAAATTCGGGGACATGGCAGGCACAGACAAAGTTTCAGATGTCGATGGGCATAGTCCCTAAGGCGTGCGTCGTGCCGGTCGTAGACCTCTCCACGTTCAAGGCGATGGAGCTCAGCTTCAATTAGCAGGGCTGCCGCTCAGCGCATCGCCCACCGCCCGCCCTATAGCCAGAGCGATCCTGAGTGGCTCGGGAAGCTTCCCGAAGACCGTGAGCGCCCCCACGAGGTTCAGCGCCTCGTCCGCCTCGATCCCGCAGCAAGATATGAATGCCTCGCCGCCCTCCGCGCTGAAGCTGTGCAGCCTCCCCGCACGATCAAGGATCCTTATCCTGGCGTCCGCATCTGCAAAGTGCCTTATGAGCGCCCCCCTGACCGCCGCGTCGTCCGGCCTCTCCCTCAGGACAGCGATGAACGGGACTCCGCCCTCGCTTGCTATCCGCTGAGGGTCGATCACATTGAACCCTGCAAGGGGCAAGCTCGGTGCGAGCAAGGCGTCGGGCGGCCAGCCGAGGCGCCTCGCCTCTGCGATCGCCTCGAGCGCCCTCTCGGTTGCGTCCAGCCCGTCAACCTCGACATCTTTAATAATTAGGGCAATTGGCGCCGTCCCCCTGCAGAGCAGGAAGGCGATCGGGCAAAACCTCTGGCTGGACTTGGAAAACCTGCCGCCCCCGACAGCGAGCACGACTGGCGCGCGCCATCTGCCACCGCATTGCCAGCCACCGCTCGCACTCGTTTCAGGCAAAAGCTCACCCGCTGAGCATCGCGCTCATCCTCGCGTCCTCCTGGAGCGCCTCCCTCAGGTTCCTGTCGGATATGCTCAGGCTTATGATCTTCGTCCTGCCGTACCTCCCCTTGCTGACGAGCCTTGCGTTCGCGATCCCGAGCATGTCGAGCTCGTTGATAAGGTCGCCGACCCTCCTCTGTGTCAAAGGCTCAAGCCCGAACCCCTTCGAGACGCTGGAATAAACGTCGTAGACCTCCCCTGTGGTACCGCCCCTCTCAGCCCTGCGCCCGATCATGTAAAGGCTGACTATCAGGAGCTTGGAGTGGAGGGGCATCGTCTTTACGACCTCGACCACCCTGTCTTTCTCGACCTCCCTCTGGGCCTTCCTCACGTGCTCGTCCGTCACGCTCAGCTCCCCGCCGCGCTCAGCCAGCTCGCCTGCGATCCTGAGCAGATCCAGCGCCCTACGGGCGTCCCCGTGCTCCTTGGCGGCGAGCGCAGCGCATAGCTTCATCACGCCGTCGCCGACCGCCCCCCTCTTGAAGGCGACCTGCGCCCTCTTCCTCAAAATGTCCTCCAGCTCCATGGCATTGTAAGGCGGGAATACTAGCTCCTCCTCGCC
>JANHAI010000184.1 GCA_024464205.1 Candidatus Methanomethylicia archaeon | reverse complement strand
ACATTCAAGTGGATTCGATCAGCCAGATGAACGAGGTCCTGGAGAACATAAGGGTGATAAAGGGAGTGACCTCGACGAACACCCGCGTAATTCTCAAGAAGTTTAATTCTGAAGACACCAACTGAGGCCATCCCCCGGCCATCGGTGGGCAATCCGGCCACTACACCTCCTTGAATGCCGATCCCCTTGCATCATGCCCGCTTTTCGACCACTATCCTGCACCGCGTTGCCAGCGCAGCTATCACACCTATCGCAGCCATCCACGGCACTAGGATTGCCCCGACGACTGCAGCAGTAGCAGGTATTTCGAGGAGGAGCTTCCCCGCCTCGTCCTTCACAATGATCCTTGTCACATTGCCTTCGTGGAGTAGATCCTGGATCCTCTTGAGAAGGTCCCCCGCCTCGACAGCGAACTCGTCAGTGACGGTCTTTCCTTGCTGCGCTCCGCAGAATTTGCAGTAAAGCGAGTCTTCAGCGATCCTCTTTCCGCACCGATAGCAATCCATTGAGATCCCCCATATAATCTAGGCAGTACACCCTTTACAAGCTTCCTATATCTTCATTCCAAAGGTCATGATTTCCCTTGATGAATGACTCCATCATCGAAATGCACTCGGTTAGGCACAGATCGACGACTTCGATGCCATGTGAAACCATGAAGTCTCTTGCACCTGCAAAGTTCTTTGATTCTCCGACGACTACCTTCCTGATGCCGAATTGGACTGCCGCGCCAGCGCAGAGGTAGCAGGGCATTAGCGTCGAATAGAGGGTGCACGAGCCGTATCTCCCGATACGCCCAGCGTTCCTGAGGCAATCAATTTCAGCGTGCATTACAGGGTCATTCTCCTGAACCCGCTTGTTGTGGCCTCGCCCGATTATCCTATCATCAAGCACAAGGACCGCACCTATGGGTATGCCGCCTTCGGAAAGGCTTTTTTTGGCTTCAAGAATTGCAGCCTTCATGAATTTATCCAATCAGGTCCCCCCCGTAACAAAAGGGCTTGCAGGAGATAAATTTGCCTTCCGCATCCGCGTCAAAGCAGATATATCCTAAAGAACAAGAGGGAATCATCGGTGATTACGGAAATGGAGAGGGGCGAGGCCATAGAGATCGTCAGAAGGCACATTTCGAAAGAGAACAACCTGAAACACATGATTGCTGTAGGTGCGATCATGAAGAGGGTGGCGGAGGCTTTGGGCGAAGATGCAAAGAGTTGGGAGGTCGTTGGCATTTTGCATGACGTCGATTTTGAGGAGTGCGATGGCATAAGCGACCACACGTTGAAGGCAAGGGATATTCTCGGAGGGATCGTTAGTCCTGATATGATCGAGGCGATTATGGCTCATAATTATGAAAACACAGGCGTGATGCCTGACACCCCCTTGAAAAAGGCATTGATAGCAAGCGATGCAGTCTCCGGGCTCATAGTCGCTGCAGCGCTTGTGATGCCTTCCCGTAAGCTCTCCGAAGTCAAGCCAGAAGGCCTGATGAAAAAATTCAAGTCTAAAGAGTTCGCGAGAGGGTGCAGTCGAGAGCGGATCTCGGTGTGCAAGGAGATCGGTTTTGGCGTGGATCAGTTTTTGGGGATAGCGCTTGATGGCATGCGCACCGCTGCGGCCGAGCTCGGGCTGTGAAAAAAATCATTTATATTTAGTAAGATAGGAGTTGATAACGATCTTGGGGGTAGAGGCTTGGATAGGCAGATAGGCATCGCGTCAGGTGCATTGGCATTGGTCGTTCTATATTCGACCATAATTCTTTGCGTCGCCCTCTCGCCATGGTTCAGCTGGGAGGCGAACGCACTGAGCGATTTCGGGCACACATACCGTAGCAATGTTGCGCCAATATTCAATTTCGGCCTCCTCCTCACAGGGGCGCTAATGACAGTTTACTCGCTCCTTGCATTGGTTGAATATGCGAAAAAGACCGCGTACTTCCTAATCTTTTCAGGCTTCAGCCTCCAGCTCGTCGCCACTTTCAATGAGACGTTCGGCAGGTTGCACTACTATGTCTCGGTGCTCCTCTTCCTCTCGCTCCTGGTCGTATCCTTGGCTTTCACTATAGAAAAGAAGTCATGGCTAGGCCTGATTGTACTTCTGGGGGCGATAGGCTGGGGCACATACTTTGCTGGCATCTTCGAATGGGGGGTTGCCGTGCCGGAGACCATCTCTGCCCTCTCAGTCACGCCGTGGTACCTCTCAGCGTTGCTGAAAGCCGCAAGGCCTAGAGCATCATCTGCTGGACATTGACCGATCCTTGTTTGCCATCTCCTTGGATAAAGGGGTCCGCTAGACAAGTGCCTCCTCTGAGGACTTGCTGCAACTGCAAGCCCTCTCCGTAGAGAGCATTGGAATAAGCGCCTTGAGCAGGCTCTTCGTCTTATCCACGTTCGATCTTAACGTCTGGACTACTTCTTGCGCGGTCACCGGCTTCATTGCCCAGACGTCATAGTCAGTGACGGTCGC
>JANHAI010000183.1 GCA_024464205.1 Candidatus Methanomethylicia archaeon | reverse complement strand
TGTTTCACAACCCCAACAAGCCCAGATTGACAATTATGATATGGTCAACAAGCTCAAATAGAATGGATGCTTAATCATCTGTCGCAAAATCAAAAATATTGGAAATCCAAAGTTGAAAAATGGGATGCCGCGAGGGGAATCATCAACAGCACGACATCCTTTTCGCTTATTTTTACATTCAACTTGAGGACCAAATCAATAACAATGTGAGACGATGCGAGATATTTGCTGTAAGTTTTTCATGTCTTGTCCGATAAGACCAGTCCTCTTTGCAACAGGTATCCACTTCTTTGTCAGGATTCAAATCACCGCAAAAGAGAAGGCGATGGAGACCAAAAGCAATGGATTCATGAACTGCCACAAGAAAGCCAGGAAACCTGTATGTATTTAAGGGTTTATCGTTAAAAGTCATCTAATGGAAAAAGGGACTAGACAAAAAAGGATTCAACACGGAGTGCATTTGGGTTTGAAGGTCCTGATGATCCTTGGCAGCGGGGGGCACACAGCCCAGTTAATAAGGCTGTCAGACATGCTTGGACGAGTATTCGATTACGCTTACCTAATAAGCTACGACGACAAGCTTAGCGCTAGGAAGATCAAGATCCCTGGTGAGGTCTACTTTGTCCACAGAGCCAGGAGCCACGAGGATAACCTCTTGGTCACAGGGTTTAAGATCCTAAGGCTCTTTGTAGAGTCATTAGTAGCATTCCTCAGGATTAGACCTGAGGCTGTAGTCAGCGCAGGCCCTGGCATAGCTGTCCCCATCTCGGTCATCTGCAAGATCTTCGGAAAGAGGGTAATCTTTATCGAGGACTGGTCCAAGGTGTACCAACAGTCAAAGACGGGCAGGGTAATGTACCACATTTCCGACCTTTTCTTTGTCCAGTGGCCCGAGCTACTGAGGCTTTACCCTAAGGCCATATACGCCGGGAGGCTTGCGTGAATGATCTTAGTCACAGTCGGATCAGTCGCTCCTTTCGATGAGCTGATCAAGAAAGTGGATCTGCTCGCAGGCGCCCATGGAGAGGCTAGGATTAAAGAGCCGATCATGCAGATCGGCAATGGTAAGTACATCCCCAAGAACGGGATGTGGTTCCGATTCGAACCCGATCTCTCTCGATACTACAGGAATGCTGAGCTGATAATAACTCACAATGGGGCTGGAACTCTGTTTGAGATCCTCCCCTTGGGTAAGAAGGTCATCGTGGTGCCGAACCCAAACACCGTTCAGCTTGAAAACATTGACATTGTAATCAAGCTGGCAAAGGAAGGGCACATAATCCCGTGCTTAAAAGTGGAAGATATTGAAAGTGCACTGAAAAAAGCAGAGAATTGGATCCCTCTCAAGTATGAAAAGCCAACATGCACTATGCATAAATTGATCTCGAGGCACCTTCTATCTTCCAAGGAGAAGCGAAGCTAGCCTCTTTGACACTGCGATTATCGTAAGCATCGGGGGTAGACCGAAAGGCCCAGGTAAAACACTGGCATCCGATATAAAAAGCGATTCGATGTCTGTCCAAGGCTTGTTCAGAGAGCGCACGATTCTTGAGCATGTCCCACCGGGGTGCGCCCCCCTCGGGTAAACGCAAGATATCGTTTCTTCCTCCACCCCAGCTCTGCAGAGGATCTCGAGTGCCTCCCTCTTGCCCGCCTCCAAGAGTAACGCATCCCTTTCAGTTATGGGTTTTCTGACGCTTGACTGGATCACTTCTCCCGCGGGCGCGTCCTCGATCTTCACCATCAGGCTCAAGAGGTCGGCTTCCTTGGCATCTATGCCTTTCTTCCTGATCTCTGGGAGAAGCAGAGTTGAGTAGTGGGGCGAAATCAGGTAGCCCTGCCTTTTTTTGTAGATCGCCATGCCTAGCTCGCTGCAGAGTGATGCGCCCTTCTTCACGCCCCCTATAGTCACAAATGTGTCTACGAAGAGTCCTTTGCCAGCCTGGCTGAAGCCCGACCTCTGGAGTATCCTGGGCGTCTCGATCGCCCCGGCCGCCACCACCACACCGCCGCCCTTGAACACCCTGCCGTCTGTGAGTTCGACGCCTTTTGCCTCACCGCCTTCTATGAGGACCCTCTTCACAGGAGAACCCGTCAAGACCCTGCAGCCACTGGCTTCAGCTTCTCTGATGTAGGCGCTTGCGTCCCATTTCGCGCCCGTTGGGCAGCCAAAAGCGCACGACCCGCACGACCTGCAGCGGTCAAAGTCTATGCACTTCGGCATCGGGATCCACTCCTTGGATGCCGAGAGTAACTGGGAGGTGGCCTTGCCAAGCTTCGACGAGGGGACTGACCAAACGCCAAGCTCCTTTTCGGCCTCCAGGAAGAACGGCTCTAGCGATCGGCTGATTCCTGAGCGGACTGCGTTCCCCATGGTGACCTGGGTCGTCCCGCCCAAGCATTCGCTGTACCATATCTCGACATCGGACTTTACAACTCTGTAGTGCTCAGACGCACGAGCCGGCGCCG
>JANHAI010000182.1 GCA_024464205.1 Candidatus Methanomethylicia archaeon | reverse complement strand
ACGTCCCTGAGCTGTCAATGACCGTAAGCTACAAGCCACAATACGTCGTACCCTCGACTTCAAAGTCTGTCAGGGATGTGCTGTCATCGATCAGCCCTGCCCTCCTGGCTGATCAGTGGTTCTTAGAAGAGATCTATAATCCCCTCGAGATAGCCCCGCTGCTCGACAGGGCGACAGATTCCCTGAGCGGGGGCGAGCTCCAGCGCGTCGCAGTCGCAGCCTGCCTCTCCAGGGAAGCGAAGATTTACCTGCTCGACGAGCCGACCGCCCATTTGGACGTCGAACACCGCCTGGCCATCGCGAAGGCGATCAGGAAGGTAGTCGAGAAGCGCGGCTCGGCGGCATTCGTGGTCGAGCACGACATAGTGGCGAACGACCTGGTGGCGGATTCCGTGATGGTCTTCGCTGGTGAGCCAAGCAGGAAAGGGCTCGCTTCTGCCCCCTCAGGCCTACGGAACGGTATGAACGCCTTCCTCAAGGGCGTCGGCATCACGTTCAGGAGGGACCAGGACACTGGGCGGCCGAGGGTCAACAAGAGGGATTCTTGGCTGGACAGGTACCAGAAGGAGGTCGGCGAGTTCTACTATATAGAATCGCCGAACGGGGCATGATCCCGGCTGCACATAGGGGATATTTTTATAAGCGCTCTGGCGCATTTTAATCGGGGGTTGCACCATGATAAGGCTGGCTGGCATGATGATACTTCTGACAGGGATATTGGTCTTGCTGGGGTACGCTGTGGGTCTCCTGTTTGGGTACCCTGAGTACATCACGCTCGGGGCGCTTGGTATAGCTGCCGCCCTAAACGTATTCTCGTACCTTTACAGCGACAAGATCGTGCTCTCGATGACGAAGGCGAAAGTCGTCTCTGAATCGGAGTACCCTTCGCTTCACAGGATGGTCGCATCGCTGGCGACAAGCGCGGGGATGCCAAAGCCAAAGGTAGCGATCATCCCGTCCAAGGCGCCTAACGCATTCGCGACCGGTAGGGGTCCCAATAACTCCGTCGTGGCGGTCACCACCGGGCTGCTGGAGGCGCTCAACGAGAACGAGCTCGAAGGCGTGATAAGCCACGAGATATCCCACGTGAAGCATAAAGACATCCTCATTGCCTCTGTGGCGGCGACAGTGGCTGGGGCCATCAGCTACTTGGCCCTCGTAGGCAGGTTCGGATCCTTCTACAGCGGAAACAGGAACAGGGACGCTGGCATGATCGCCCTCCTCCTCAGTTTTCTCGCACCAATCGCAGCATTCCTCGTGCAGACCGCGATATCGCGGGGTAGGGAGTATGAGGCTGACCGCGAAGGCGCCCAGCTGAGCAGGAAGCCTCTGGCACTCGCCAGTGCGCTCGAGAAGATTGAGCGCTCTGCGAAGAGCGGAGGCATGATAAAAGCCAACCCTGCGACAAGCCCGCTCTGGATCGTCAACCCTTTCAGGGGCGAAGCCATACTCGAGATGTTCTCGACGCACCCGTCGACGTGGAAGAGGATAGATCGCTTAAAAGCAATCGCGATCAGTATAGGTAGTATGCAATAGTCAGCGGAGGCACTCTATTGTCGCAAGCGCAGGAAAAGCAGCAGAAAAAGCAGTACGTCTACCCGCACAAGCATTGCATATATTGCGGGCGGATGATTGAGGTGAGGGGGAGGGAGTACTGCCTCAAGTGCAAGCCAGAGCACGAAAAGGAGCTCTCAAAGATAGGGCGCTCCAAAAAGTTCAGGAAGTTCCTTGTGATCTACGTCGCGATCGTGGCCATCGCCATTTTGGCAGTTCTTGCCTACTCTTTCCTGGGCGCTTAGCCTAGCTGATCTGAGGGTCCGTGGCCTAGTCTGGATTAGGGCGTCGGCCTCCGGATGGAAAGGGGAAAGCCGATGGTCGAGGGTTCAAATCCCTCCGGACCCGCCTTTTCATTCTCCAAAAGCAATATTCAAAATTTCTAAACGAATTTCAATTTTCTGAAATTATTAACGTTTAAATCAGACGGCATCTATGCCAACCTGTCGAGGCTATGTGAATGTCCGCGCTTTCCATCGAGGCAGTCGGCTTGACAAAGCACTACAACTCCTTCATTGCTCTATCCGATCTGAACCTGAGCCTCTCAGGATCCAAGTGCGTCGGATTCCTAGGTCCCAATGGGGCTGGAAAAACAACGACCCTGAAGATATTTGCCGATATGATAAGGCCAACAAAAGGTAAAGCCCTTATAAACGGCATAGACGTCCGCGAGAACAAGAAGGAGGCGTTAGCTGGTTGCGGCATCCTCGTTGAGACGCCGGAGATATATCCGTCCCTGACTGTAAGGGAAGCCCTTTCGATGCTGGCGGAGATCAGGGGGATACCGGGCTTAAGGAAAAAGGAGATGATCTTCGAGGCGATCTCCGAGGTGAAGATGGAGGAATGGCTCGACAAGAAGGTCGGCAAGCTCTCCAAGGGGATGAAGCAGAGGGTGAACATCGCTGCAGCCCTGCTCGCC
>JANHAI010000181.1 GCA_024464205.1 Candidatus Methanomethylicia archaeon | reverse complement strand
ATGATTCATCGACGGAGCTGCCGTCAACAGTCCTACTTGAAAGCCAATCTATAAGAGACTTCGGGTCGCCCAGCTCAACTGTGAATGTTATAGGGCCTAAAGGGGATTCTCCCTCGGGCGCGCAGAACGATACATGGCCAGCCGATGCCACCTGCTTGTTCACATGGAAAACGAAAAAGGATCCGTCTTGCCCCCTGGAAATGACTTTCCTTGCGGCGTCCAGTATCCTGTCTCTCCTGAGTATTGCGCGAAACTGGTAGAGCAATGATTCGTCCCCTTCCTGGACAAGGCGGACTTTCCTTCCGCTCTCAATCCTAATAAGATCAGCCTTGCCAGTCAGGTTCGATATGGCAGCCCTCACTTTGCCTTCGTCTTCAGTTGGCCTTACCTCGGCCTCTACCCTAACCCGGGCGGAAAGAGGCATTTTTCATTCCCCTGAAGAACTCCTTCACTGCCTCCCCCAGGTCAGGGAGCGAACCCTCATTTATGAAGACCTTGTCTGCCATCGCAATTACTGATCCGATGCCTACCTTCAGCTCCCGCATGTCCCTTTCCCTAAAGGTCTCCCAGTCCTTTGGGTCGTCTGATCTGCCCCTCTTGAGGAGCCTCTCGAACCTTGTCCTTGGGGAGGCGTGGACTGCGATGAGGCACACTTCAGCCTGGCTCCTGAAGTAGTCGAGCTCCTCAAGGCTACGGACGCCCTCGATTATTGAATCTGGAGAAGCCCCCAGTGCCTTCTTGAGGCACCTCTTTGCGACGGCGTCTTTGCCTTCCTCGTTCCTGAGCTGCAGCATCAGATTTCCAATCGAAGAGGGGCTCTTCTCGATCCCTCGGCCTTCTGCCTCCTCCCTGATAACGTCGCCCATGCTGACGACCTTGATGCCCACCGACTTTGCCGCTTCAGATACCACCGATTTTCCGGAACCCGGCATGCCCGTTATGCAGAATATCAAATGGCTCCCCAGAAAAGAAATTAACTATTATGCATATAACCATTTATCTGGTGGTGCGTGAGCTTTGGAGATGGTTCGAGCATTCCTTGCCCTTGATCTGCCCGATGAAGTCAAGGAGAGGATAATGAAGGTGGAGGAAGACGTGCTCAAGAGCGGTGCGGACGTAAAGCTCGTTGATTACGAGAACCTCCACGTGACCCTCAAGTTCCTCGGCGATGTCGACTCCGCGAAGATGGAAGAGGTGAACAAGGTAATGGACGGCATAAAGGAGAAGAGGTTCCAGCTTGAGGCAAAAGGGACTGGCGTCTTCCCGAACAGCAGATCGGTCAGGGTTCTGTGGGTAGGAGTTGGCAAAGGCGGGGAGAACGTGCGGGCGATCTACGAAAAGCTTGATGAGGGGCTCGCCAATATCGGTTTCAAACGCGAGTTGGAGTTTACGCCTCACATAACCATAGGCAGGGTGAGGTCTGGGCGCAACAAGCAGTTGTTGCTTGAAGCCATGGAGAGGAACGCTTCGAAGAGCTTCGGCATAGCTAAGATAGAGAAGGTGGTCTTGAAAAAGAGCGTCCTTATGACGACAGGGCCTCTATATTCGAACTTGAGGGAAATAGATCTTGAGTAAGAACCTTAGCGCTTTGGCATCGATCAAGTCGAAGGTCGCAGGAATGGTCACGCCCACAGCCGAGGAGAGGGCGGCTGTAAATCGGATTGCGAGGGAAGTCTGCGCCAGGGCAGAGGCTGCTTCAGAAAGGCTTGGCATAAGATCCAGGGCTGAGGTCGAGGGGTCCGTTGCCAAGGACACATGGATCGCATCAGATCGGGACCTCGACATCTTCATCATATTCCCCGAGGGGACTCCCCTCCAGGTGGTCAAGGAGAAGGGGCTCGAGATAGCCAAAGAAGCCGCAGGAAAAGGGTGGAAGCTCGGGTATGCCGAGCACCCATATGTGGAGGGGAGCATAAAGGGATTCAGAGTAGACATAGTCCCAAGCATTGAGATGAGGAAGGGCGACAGACCGACAACATCGGTCGACAGGACGCCTTTGCACACAGACTTCGTCAAATCGAGGGCGGATTCTAGGCTCAGATCCGAGATCAGGATACTCAAGCAGTTCATGAAGGGGATCGGCGTCTACGGTGCAGAGCTCAGGGTGGGCGGGTTTTCAGGCTACCTCTGCGAGCTCTTGGTACTTGGCTACGGGAGCTTTGAGGCTGTTCTCGAGGCGGTCTCGAGGTGGAAGGAGGGGGAAGTCGTCGAGGTTGTAGGGGGGGCTGCTCAGATAAGCAACGTGAAGGGCACCCTCCTCTATGTGTCTGACCCAGTTGACCCTAGAAGGAACGCGGCTGCAGCGGTGACGGCCAAGGCTTATGCCTCGTTTATAGCGGCGTCAAGGGCTTATTTGAAATCCCCAGATGAAAAGTTCTTCTTCCCTCCCCGATTCAAAATCTCCACAGCCGATCTTGTGAAAATTCTCAACGAGAAGGAGAGTTTCGTCATGGGCATCTCCTTTAAGTGCCCAGCCGTAC
>JANHAI010000180.1 GCA_024464205.1 Candidatus Methanomethylicia archaeon | reverse complement strand
TCTCGTCGAGGAGGAGGACGATCACCCCCACCGCTATGAGCTGCGAGATTATGAGGCCTGAGACGAACATGTCAGGGTTCCCGTACGAGCCCCCCAGTAGGAAGGCGATGCCCTCGAACGCGGTCATCACTATCGCGAGTATCTTCTGGGTGCCTGTGAAGAGGCCCCTGTCCTTGGGGTTGGACATGTTGACGTTAAGGAGCTTTGATCCTGCGAGGATCTGCATGATGAGGCCGGCAGTAACTATGGGGCCTATGCCGAGCTCCATTAGTGAGCCCTTCTTCGAGGCGAAGATTACCCTGTAGAAGAAGAACTGCTCATAGCCCTCCTGGAAGAAGGGGACGCCGTACATCGGGATCTCTGCCATGATCATGTAGATCGCTAGCGCGATCCCTGTCCAGAGGACTTTCTCCTTGAGGTTGACCTTTCGCTGCGGCTTTGGGATCTCTGGAAGACGCCGGACTAGAGGATCCATCATCTCCAAAATTCGAGACATGGAGCCTTCACTCTGCAGCGACTACTTCTCCGCCGGCTTCGGAGATCTTCTTCTTCGCCAGCTCGGTGGCGCTGGCAGCCTTGACGACTATCGGGAAGTCTATCTTTCCTGAGCCCAAGACCTTGGAATACCCGTACTCAGAAAGGACAAGGACAGCCCTCCCCTTCTCGTCCTGCGTCAGTATCTTCCCCTGGATCAGAGAAGGGATGGACCCCACATTGATCGCCGCAACATCGTGCATCACGGCGTCTGGCCTGACGAAGCCGCACTTGCCAAAATGATCCTTGTCGTACTTCATTGCATAGCTCCATTTGTGCTTGTGGAGGCCAGCGTTGCCGAACCCGCCGCGCATCCCGGATTTCCTGTGCTGGCCAATAGTGCCCCACCCGTAGAGCCTGGAGCCGCGCTGCCTGCGAACTTTCCTGTCCCTTCTGACTACCATCTATGAACACCACTTGGATTAGCGAATACAAGACTTGAACGTATCTTAAATATTTTTACTTTTTGGCGCGGCGCCAGGCGGCTTATGCGGCTCACTCTATCCTGATCTGCCTTCCGGTTTGCCTGCCGACCTTCTCGAAGACGACCTCAAGTACGCCGTTCTTGTAGGTGGCCTTGGCGGTCTCCGGCTTCACCTTGGCGGGGAGCGAGACTTCCTTGTAGTACCGGCGCTTCTCCTTGTCAACCGAGATAGTCAGTCCGTCCTCCTGGACCTTGAGGTCGATGTCGTTCTTATCGACACCAGGAAGCTCTGCGCATACCATAACGCTGTCCTTGGTGTCCATGACGTCGACGAGCGGCTCGATCTCTTCCTTGAGGACCGGCCCTTTGGCGCTCGGCTTTATGTTCCCGAACTCGTTCACGACAGGTTTGCCGTCAGGGCCTATCGAGACCGAGAAGCCATAGTACATCGGCCCTTCAGTCTCCCTCTCTTTGAAGATCTCCATCGCCTCGTCGAGGAAGTCCTTCCAGATCTTGTCGAAGGGATCGTCTTCTCCGAAGAATGTGTCAAACCAGAACGGTCTCCTCCTTGACATGAGGAATCACCCGTGAAAAGATTCCCTAGCAATTATAAATAGACTAGGTTTGGGGGGTGGAGCGTCCTCTGCCCCCGCCCTGCGCCTAGATCATCTTGGCAACCAATTCTGCGATGGCGGCTCCCCTGTAGCCGAGCTCGCCGCCGGACTTTATGTGCCTCGTTATGTGCTTCTTGAAGCCGCCGCTCGGCGGGGTCAGCCTGAAGGTCTTCTTTATAGGGTCGGGGATCTTGCCCTCCTTGAGGATCTTCTCAGCCATGGCCTCGAAGCTATCAAAGCCGATCTTCTTGATCTCCTCTACAGTCAGCCTCGCGTCTCCTGGCAGCCTGCCCCTCTTCTCGAGGACCGCAGCGAGCGTTCCCTTGTCGATTTCGCCCCATGTGACGTAATCAGCGACCTTGGTCACCATACCCATTATGGATGGCGAGTCCGTGACTATGGACGCGTTGTTCTTTGCGGGGACATTTAGCCTATTTAGTGTGTCGATGGTCTCCGGAGAGATCCCCATCCTGCCCCGCAACCTTATCAGCAGATAGACTTTCATCTAGATGCACCTCATTGCTTGAACCTGTACGTGTTCTTGAGCGCCTCGTAGACTGCTCCGGCGAAGTTGATCGTCGTCCTCGTCTCGCCGTATGAAACGATCCACGCGTCCCTGATCCCGGCAAAGCCCATTATGGTCTTCGCTACCGCGCCTCCGACGATGCCTATGCCTCTCGGGGCAGGGATTATCGTGACTGAGACGCTCCCGTTCTTCCCGGTCACCTTGTAAGGGACGCTGTGCGGCTTGCCGCAGGCGCACTCCCAGTTGCCGCATCCGCGCCTCACCGGGGTGAGGTTGAGCTTTGCAGCGGCGACGGCTTTGTCTATCGCGAAGCGCATCTGCTTAGACTTGCCGATCCCGATGCCTATCATCCCGTCGTTGTTGCCCACGACGACGCCTATCTTGAACTTCGTTA
>JANHAI010000010.1 GCA_024464205.1 Candidatus Methanomethylicia archaeon | reverse complement strand
GATCCATAGCTGATCACTATTTTTGATCACCGACGATCTCAGATATCCTGTTCAGATCAGCAGGAATCTCCACGGGCCTGCCGCAGACGCTGATCACTTCCTCGGGATCCTTTAGGAGGTGCCCTGTGCAGACGCAGACGACTTCAGAATCTGCGCTCATCTTTCCATTTTCAGCGGCTTTCTTGACCCCTGCCACTGCAGCCGCGCTTGCCGGCTCGACCCCTATGCCCTCGAGGCAAGCTATCAACCGCTGCGCTGAAATTATCTCTTCGTCTGTGACCGTGTCGAATAGTCCATTGGAGCTCCTAATCGCATCAACTGCCTTTGGCCAGTTCACGGGATTTCCGATCCTTATGGCTGTCGCAAGAGTTTCTGGCTGGACTACGGGCGTGAGCTTCTCAGACCCATCCCTCAGCATCTTGACAACAGGGGAAGCCCCTGCGGCCTGCACTCCGTACATCCTTGGCAACTCTTCTGAAATTCCACTCTCCTTGAATTCTTTGAACCCCTTCCATATTGCCGAAATGTTACCGCAGTTCCCCATGGGGACAGAGAGGAATTCAGGGACGCGACCAAGCTGCTCCACGACCTCAAAAGCCAACGTCTTTTGGCCTTCCAGCCTCCAAGGGTTGATGCTGTTCAAAAGGTAGATCCCCATCTTGATGGAAAGCCCCATAACGAGATTAAGGGCCTCATCGAAGTTGCCTTTGACAGAGATCACCTTGGCCCCGTGCATCAATGCCTGGGCAAGCTTCCCCATAGCGACCTTGCCCGCGGGGAGTATCACATAGCAAACAAGCCCTGCTCTGGCGGCATATGCTGACAGGGATGCAGACGTGTTGCCTGTCGACGCACATGCCACTGCCTTTGATCCCAACTCTACTGCTTTTGTGACCCCGAGCGTCATACCCCTGTCTTTGAAGCTCCCTGTAGGGTTTGCGCCTTCATATTTGATGTATAGCGCCTTTACGCGGGCCCATTTTGCAAGTTTAGGGCAGCTGTAGAGAGGGGTGCCCCCTTCGTCCAACGTGACGGGCACTTTGCTTCTTATCGGGAGGAAGCTTCTGTAGCGCCAGACGCCCAAAGCGCCTGAGAGCTCTTTGAGCGAAATTTCAGGTATCTCATATGACACCTCAAGCAGGCCCCCGCACTTAGGGCAGGAATAGATAACCTCGTCGCTTCCGTATGTGCTGCCACATCCCAGGCATCTTAGCTTTACATCAGACAACTCGCGCCCCCTCCTTGTTGCATTTGTGAGTGGAAAATGCCGCCTCCACCCCATGACTACCGAATGCGTCTTTCATGGCTTTGCCTATTCTGATGCCCTCTCCTTCTGGAGCGATAGCGAAAAGAGAAGGCCCTGCACCGCTTATCGAACACCCGTAAGCGCCATTGCTCAGTGCCGCTTCCTTCACATCCTTGAAACCTGGTATCAGTACTGATCTTGCCGGCTCTATTATCACATCCCTTGAGACCCCGCTTCCCAGCAGCTTCAGGTCTTTATTCGTTATCCCTGCAATCAAGGAGGCAAAAGCGCTCATCTGGGCGATCAGCTTGGACAGAGGCACCTCCTTTGGCAGGACCTCGCGGGCCAGCTTAGTCTTCTCCTGGGCCAACTCCAATTCAGGGCTCACGACCACGATCTCTGCTCCTTCGATCACATTTAGCCTGCAGACCCTTATTGGGCTATAATCCGTTATGACGATCACGCCCCCAAAAAGGGCAGGGGCAACATTGTCTGCATGCGCAGCCCCGCACGAGGCCCTCTCCCCCTCCATCGCGCAAATGAGAAGCGCCTCAGGCTCAAGCGGTCTCCCCAGCAATTCATTCACAGCAAAAGCCCCGGCAGCCGAAGACGCTCCCGAGCTGCCCATTCCCATCCTGGGGGGCACACCTTTGTTTAGCCTCATTGATAGCTTGACTTTTTCATTGCCGGTCTTCTTCAAGACTGCCCTCCCTGCGACAAGGCTCGCGTTGTTCAACGCATTTGATATCGTCTCGCTGCCTACGCCTGTGACACTTATCGCGTCTTCCCCATCTTGGTTGAACTCGACCTCAAGGATATCGAATGGCCTATCGAGAGCCATTCCCATCAGATCATATCCGGGCCCAAGGTTCGCAATGGTCGCGGGCGCACTGACCTTGATCATGTCTCGCATTTCCTTACCATCCTTTGTCACCATCAGTTGTGGAGGCGCTTTGAGTGCAGAACGTTAATGGTGATCTTGTCGATCAGAATTCCTACTGCGCCTATTAGCCAAATCATAAGAAACGGCACTCCAAACATCATATCCTCCTTTGAGCTTGCGACTATTAGTTTTATTGTAAATAAAAAGATAATGGTTGCTGCTGGAAGCCCTTCAGTTATGCGCTGAAGTGCCTTCCGCCATCGCAAAGAAGGATAAATATCTCGTTTAACAAGATTTATGTAAAGTGATAATATTGCCATCTGTAATTTTAGGAAGAGTTGATGAATTTCCTCCGGGTACAAAAAAGAGCATCAGGGCATCTAAAACCCGGGTCCTTCTGGTGAATGTGAACGGCACCTTTTATGCGACGCAATCCCTCTGCACCCATTTGAGCAATCCGCTATTCACAGGTAAACTCCAAGGATACCATATTTGGTGCGATAAGCACTGGGCGGCTTTTGATGTCAGGGATGGCAAGGTAATCGAGCTGCCTGAAGGGATGGAAAAATTGGAGCCACTGAAGACTTATCCCGTCAAAGTCGAGGACTCGAAAGTGATTGTAGAAGTGCCAGAGTGATCTCTTGGCACTATCCCTCTTTTTAATGATAAATAGATTTAAATGCTAAAGCAAAGTTTTTCATAAAAGGTGCCTGTTATTGAGCAAGCCAGACTTCAAGTTCTTCAAGCAAAAATCGGAAACAATAGACCTATCCCCTCAAATAATTGAAGGGCGTAAGCGTCTGCTTAAGGAGCCAGTAGAGCCCGTTGATTTGGGGAAGGTCAAGAGCATCGGGGATCTTGTGGACGCATGGAAAAATGGCGGTATCCAATCAAGGAGCCTTGCCGACTGCGCCATCGTTTACGAGAACATGCTCACCGACAAGGACCGGCCCACTATATTCCTAGGCTTGTCGGGAGCCCTGATTGCTGGAGGTCTCAGGAAAGTAATAAGCACCTTGGTAAGAAAAGGGCTTGTCGATGCTGTAGTCTCCACAGGAGCGATTCTCTATCAGGACTACTATACTGCGCTTGGCTACAGGCATTACAAAGGGACACCAAACGCAGATGACGAGAAGCTGCACGACCTCTACATCGATAGGATCTACGATGCATACGTCGATGAAGTGGGTTTCGTCGAATGCGATGATCGCATATCCGAATTCTGCTCAAACCTAAAGCCAAAGAGGTATTCTACAAGAGAGTTCCTCTTCAAGCTCGGATTAACCCTGAACGACAAGGATTCAATACTGTATAGCGCATCAAAGGCCGGCATCCCGATATTCTGCCCTGCGATAGCTGACAGCTCGATTGGAATAGGGCTGGCTGGCTACTACAGGTGGGCTAACGATAACAAAGTCAGAACCTTCACAATCGATACATTGAAGGACAATGTCGAAATCGCGCAGATCGTCCTTGCATCAAAGAAGACCGCTGCCATATACGTTGGCGGCGGGGTTCCCAAGAACTACATTAATGACGCTGCGGTGATGCTCGATTACACGAAAGGCCATGCTTACGCCTTCCAGATAACCGCTGATGCTCCCCATTGGGGCGGTCTGACAGGCAGCACTCTTGACGAGGCCAAGTCCTGGGGGAAGGTCTCAAAAGCTGCCACGAGGGCGACTGTGTATGCAGAAGCAACAATAGCGCTGCCCCTCATAGTGGGATATGTCCTTCAAAAAGGTCTGGCAAAGAACAGGTCAAGAGTCAGATACTCTTGGGGCGAAGGAAGTTTCACTATGCATTATAAAAACGCGTGACCATCGGCAACTGAATGAACGCTCAGTTCCTCTTTTTCACAATAATCGTCCTTCCGTTGCCATCGGTGCCGCTCGGCCTATAACCCTCCAGATCAAGAGCAACTCGATGGAATCCGAGGTCATGGAGTTTAGAAAGCAGCCCGTCAAGCCCCTCCATATTCACGAACTCTTGTATCCTATCCCCATCGATCTCGATCTTAGCAAGCTCGCCAAAGTTCCTTACACGGACGCAATCAAACCCCTTCTCCCTTATCGCCTTCTCTGCCAAGTGGACCTTTCTCAATTCCAATTTGGTGATCCTCGAACCATGCGTGAACCTTGTTGCAAGGCAAGAATTAGGCGCCTTTGGATCAAATCCCAAAAGCTTTGCCATCCCTTTAATTGTAGCTTTGTCAACCCCCACATCTATAAGTGGGCTCCTTATCCCATGCTCCTCAAGAGCCCTCCTACCGGGCCTATCTGACTTAAGATCATCAAGGTTTGTCCCGTCAACAATGCAATAGTGACCCCGTTCTTTTGCGATCTTCTTTACTTCCCCCATGATCAACGATTTGCACAAGTAGCACCGCTCACATGGATTCATCATGATTTTCCTTGGAAGCCTGACCTCGTGTACAATGTGCTTGATCCCAATCTTTTTTGCAGCGTCCCTGGCAGCCTCAATTTCGTCGTCTGGGGTGAAATCGCTTTTGATGGTGATTGCCAGCGCCTTTTCTTTAAGGCCAGCGAAAGCTGCTGCGGCAACTACAGTGCTGTCGGTCCCCCCTGAGTAGGCAATGGCAGCGCCATCCTTGGACCTAAACCAATCGATGAGTTTTTCCAGGCAGGCTTTCGCCCTCAAGTCAATGCTTTCCAAGCTTCTCGACCTCCGCGTCCACTGCCACCTGATATCTCCTGCTGCCCACCCCCCTTACAAGGCGCCCTGAAATCTGCTTGACTTTTGAATTTTCCTCGAGATGGGGCAAGACTTCGCAGATGGCCGACTCGACTGCCTTTTTTTTGTGCCCGCCGATTATGTGAACATACAAATGGATCGCACCTTCATTTTTAAGGAATTGTATTCCAGAAGGCAGGTACTCAATAGCCAATTCTGGTAGTGGCATTAGGACTCTGTCGGCGATCCCCCCTAATTCTTCCGCGTACTTTTTTGCATCCCCCAGCAACGGCGTGACTATGCACTCAACACGGTTCTTCTTACAGTTCAAAACCGCGTAGCGGTGCGCATCAGGGTTGTTATCGATTGAATATACGTGCGCTGGCGATGCGTTCTTAGCTATCAATATCGAGAAGGTGCCGACGCCAGCAAACATGTTTACAACAACCTCGCCGTCACTCACTAGCCTCGCGATCCTCGCCCTCTCATAAGAGAGCCGAGGGGAGAAGTAGACTTTCGAAAGATCTACCTGGAATGTGCAGCCATGCTCCCGGTAGCATGTCTCTGTGCTCTTAGCGCCAGCGAGCCATTCAATCCCCCTGACCCTGTCCCCCTGCCTGGCTGGGGCACTCTGCCTATAGACGCTCTTTACCCCTTGCATCTTGCTGAGCAGCCTCTCGCCTATCTCATGCTTCCTCCGCTCGAGTTTTTCAGGTATCTTAATTATGGCAATATTGCCTATGACATCAACCCCCGCAGGGACCTCGGGGAGCTCATCCTCCGAAAGGATATCTCTGAGTGTCTCGACAACAACCCTCTTCCTCATGGCTATGTCATTCACACCTTTGGCTTTAGAACGATCCTTACCCTTAGCTTGTCCTCGAGCCTCTGGAGCTTCTTCCGGCACCTCTTGATGACTAACCCCATGCTCTCTGGAGGTATCATTATGGTGATGTCCCTATCTTTTGTGATTATTTCAACGTCGTCCATCTCGACGAACTTGCCTATTATCTTTGAAATTGGGGAAAAAGCAGCGGGCGCCCTTGCCCTCTCCCTCTGCCTCATTGGGACTACAAAGGTCCGTTCGCCAAAGACGTAAATCTCATACTCGACCTCGCCCGTCTCGAAGTTCTTCACCTGGACAACAGGCCTTGTGAGATCAGATTCGGTGAGGCCGTGGGGTATCTTTACCGTCGTTTCCAGCTCATACACCTTCTCAACTCTCCCCTTGTCGATGAATATTACAGTGTCTATCACAGACGGTATTACCCCCAGCTCAACCCTTCCGAGGAACCTCTGAATCGAGTCGATTGGGGCGGTTGCGTGTATCACCCCTACCATGCCTACTCCAGCTAGTCTAAGGTCTGTGAATATCTTGAAGTCATCCGTATCCCTCATCTCGTCAAAAAAAGTATAGTCTGGTCGGCTTAGAAGAAGGACGTCATGAAGCTCCTCTGAAGAAGATCGTGTCTTTGAGTACTGCGTTGCAATGGCTGGCAGATGCAAGTCCCTAGGGGATTCGATAGTCTTCACTATCTTCGACTGGCGCAAGTAGAACTTCGCCAAGGCCTGCGCGAAGGTAGTCTTGCCCATTCCGGGGGCTCCGGCTATCAGGATACCTTCGGCGCGCTCTTTAAGTCTATTGATCAAGACATCCTGCAAGTTGTAGTCTTCTATCTCGAGGTCAGCAATCTTCCGAGTGATCGTGAGTTCAAGCTTGTCAGAGAAGGGAGGGAATGTGATTATTATCCTGCTGTCGTTCAGCATGACGATATTCGAGCCCTCTCTCTTTACCTCGAGAAAGCCTTCTCCCCCCTCCGCCCTCTCCAATATGTCCTGGACGATCCTGTCGATCTCCGCCTTCGGGATCTCCTCCTTTGATATCTCTACGAGTTGCCAGCTCCCCGGTTTCCCAATCTTGGCTCTAGCCCGGGTCCCGTCCTTGAGGTGTATGGACATTGTGTCCTTGGTAAAGTACTTGAGGAATGCAGGGGGGGATGTGAGCTTGGTCTTACCCTTAAGGACTTGGATACCTATCGCATGTGCTGCCTTGGCGAGGCTCTCGTTGGACGTAGCCAGGGCATAGCCCCCCTCGTAAGACAACTCCAAAGCGACTTCGTCAGGATCATCACTTCGCCTTTTCCCGGCCATCAACTTGATCTCGATGCCAACTTGATCTGCTGCGCCCTTCAGCTTTATCAGCTCATCAAGACCGATTATGTCCCCATTCTCTGAATCCTTCCTTATGCGCTCAAGCACAAGATCAGGCAATATGACTCTCTTCGTTATCTTGCCGCCTAATACTAGGTCAGCCATAAACCCTGACTTGATTGAAGAAAGGTCGGAGACCGCTTCCTCTACACTCATCTTGAGAACCTGAGACTCCCTTCATTGGCAGCATATAAAAATGTGGTGCAACGCCTGTTTTTTGCCCTCCATCGGCTGTTGGGATCCGCATTTCATACAAGACTCCAATAATGGCGGCGGCATTCGCGATGGATCTTTCTAGCTGATCGTTTTGGTAACCGTCCGATCGCCCAAAAATGTCGGCGCCGAAAAAGCTACAGCTCCTTGCGCATGAATGGGGAGTTCGGCAACCGCCGGTATCCGCGCAAACGGTAATACCCTCTGACACCAACTCCTGGTAGGACCACGATTTTCTTCAGTCCATATTCTTCGAGAGCCATTCTTTCAGCCCTTTGCAAGAGCAAGGTTCCCCACCCCCGGTGCTGGAAAGCCATGCTATGCCTCTCGCCAACCGGAATCTGCATACCATAGACGTGGAGCTCTCTCACGATAGCACTGCCGGCAACCTCCTTCCTATGCGCATCGGATGATGGAATGCGCAACCTAAGAAATCCAATCAGCACATCTAACCTCTCGTCTTCCACTGCCATGAATATCTCAGTCCCGCCCCCAGCACTGTATTTGGTGGTGGTGAGTTTGGGGCTCATCCCGAGAAGGTCCTTCCCCCGTCTTGATGCCAAACCTATTTCCCTGCACCTGATGCACTTGCAACTTCTCCCCTCTGCAGCCAACCTCTTTTCAACAATTTCCCTCAGGTTGCTCTTCTTCACACCGTCACTTATTATGCCTGCAGGAACATCGCGCTGGATCCTTGAAACCCTTACCCATTTGGGAAAGAAGGCGTGCGCCCTACAGATGAGATCCGCTGCCTGATCGCAAGACAGAGGGCGATATTCCCCCTTTACCCATTTCTTGTACAGCTCAGTCCCTTCGATCACAAGGGTCGGATAGATCTTCAAGTAATCCGGTTTGAACCTCTCGTCTTCGAAAATTGCCCTCAAGTCTTGAAGGTCCTGGGATATTGAGCTGCCCGGCAGGCCGGGCATCATGTGATACCCTACCTTTAGCCCAGTATCACGCAGGATCCGCGTGGCTCTAGCCACATCCTCGACCGTATGGCCTCTGTTCACTCCCTTGAGGATCTCATTGTCGAGGGATTGCACGCCCATTTCAACCATTGTGCAGCCAAGCCTTGTCATCCTGTCAGCCTGGGGCTCATTCGCGAAGTCAGGCCTCGTCTCCATTGTTATGCCAATACACCTGAACTTCGCGCGCTCATTTTTTTCCTGGACCCTGCTGAGGTACCTCCACTTCGTTGGTACTCTCTGCGGGAAATCGTTCATTGCTTGGATGCATTGTGTAACGAACCACTCTTGGTAATCGAGGTCGGTAGATGGGAATGTCCCTCCCATGATGATTAATTGGATCTTGGATGGCCTGTGACCGATCGCTTCATATTGCCGCAGCCTGTACCTGACCTGTTCATAAGGATCAAACTTTAGCTGAACCCCCCTCATCAGAGCAGGCTCCTTCCCGAGATAGCTCTGAGGTGTCCCCCACTCAACTCCGCCAGGGCAGTAGTCGCAAGGGGAATCCTTTGGGCACTTTGCAGGCTTGGTCATGACTGCCACCGTGTATATCCCAGACGCTGATCGCACCCCTTTACTACGCAACAAAAGGAGCTCGTCCCCCTCATCATCCCTCAAGTATTTGATTATGTCATGGTCTCTTGGGACTATCTTACACCCTTCCTCCTTCGCTATGCGATACTTGACCTTTGCAAATTCTTCCTTGGTGAATGGTTTTGATTTCAAAACTTCTATGAGTCTGCGAGCGACTCGCTCCTCCAAGCCTTCATCTCTATTCCTCATCCCATCAGGCCTCAAATCATTTCATCCTCATGAAAAGGCTTCATTCCTCTCGACAGCGCCCTTGCGTTTCATTCTGTGGCAGTTGAGCTCTACTTTTCGATGGGCTTCCATTCTTATAGGTCGCATGGAGTTCGACGATTTGGAAGCATGGATGCCCGATGCAATCACAATGAGAAGAAAATGAATGCTAAGCATTTTCGCCTTTACGCCCCCCTCCGATCAGGGGTCTTGTAGCCCAGCACCACCCAGTTTTCGTTGAATAGCCTTGAGCGGATTCTCTCTCCATGCGACCTTTCTATCCTGAATCCTGCGTCCATCACCGTCTCTTCAAGTTCTTTTTTCGTGAATAAATGGTAGAACCTCTGGGCTTTCTTCCCCCACTCGATGCAAGCGTCCCCGAACTCGCCGCCTTTGAGCCTCCTCTTAAGCATCGACGGAATCTTCTTGGCAAACCTCAACTGCCCCCTTGCCCAAGCTGTCACAAGTACCCTGCCACCAGGCGCTGCCACTCTGTAGGCCTCCTTCGTTGCGGTCAATCTGTTACTCTTTTTTGGGATGTGATGTATCAGGGCTATCAATGCCACGGCGCTAAAGGTGTCTGATCTGAAGGGTAGGTGGACCGCATCGCACCTAACGACGTCCACAACTCCTGTTCTGGCGGAAGCCGTCCTCATAATGATGCCCAGCATCTTTGCCGATATGTCAGCCGCCACAACGTTCTCTGCACCCTGCTTCACGAACTCAGCAGTGTTCCTGCCTGCGCCGGCGCCCAAATCAAGGACGCGCTCGCCCTTGCAGCTCCCTAGATCGGAAAGGCTTGGCCAAGGTCTGCGCCTCTTGGCTGAGAAATCTTCCGCAACCTCGTCCCATGCCGTGATGATCCCTCTCCGCTCACCAGCTGCCATCTCTACTCACTTTTCAAGAGCAGTATTTTATCGACGATTTCCGCGAACCCCTCTCCATACCTCTTAGCTGCTACAAAATTTGCTACCCTCTTAACCTCATCAGGCGCATTGGCGACCGCCCCCCTGAATCCAGCATATCTGAGCAATTCGATGTCTGTCATGCTGTCACCGATGCCAGCCAGCTCTTCTGGCTTAATCCCGATCCAATCTGCTGCAACTTTCAAGCCTGCCCCTTTGTCAACCCTCTTGTCTATTATATGGTATGCAAATCCGCTGTCAATCACCTTTATCCCTTCGATTTCGGATACTATCGGACGGATCTTCTCAGGAGCCAGCGTCCTCAGTATAGCAAGGTCTGCAAACCTATAGGCATTCGACCAAGCCTCTTTGACCTCACTGCCATGTGCCTGCCTTAGTTTCTCAAGGGCTTTCTTGGGACCTTCGATGTCGCCTAGGATCTTCACCTTGCCCCTGTACTCGACTACCCCGCCATTCTCTGCGATTATTGGGCCCGAACAACCAATGTACCTGGCTAATGACTTTAAAACGCAGAGCGCATTCCCCGAGCAGAGCATGACCTTTATGTTGGCTTCTTCAAGCTTCCTGACTGCTGCGACCGAATCGACACTAAGCAGCGAATTATCATCCGTCATAGTGCCATCGACATCAGTGGCAACTGCCCTAATCATCGTCCCACCTCAAACAAAGGCCGGTTCACATTTACTTATTGCGAAAGTTGCTTCTCCAGCTCGATTTCTAGCTCGTTCGGTTGCAGCAGCCCTCCTAGGCGGCTGATCTCTTTCCCCTCCCTGAAGAATATGAAGGTCGGCGTAATGTAGACCTCGTAAAGATCTGCCATCTTCTTGTTTTCGCGCATGTTGAGTTTCCCAAACTTTGCTTTACCTCCATACCTCGTTGATAACGCCTCATAAATGGGCGCCATCTCTGCGCAAATGCTGCACCAAGGATCCCAGAACTCAACAACCGTGAGCCCCTCAGAATCAATAAAGCTGTCGAAGCCTTTGTCATCCACATCAATTGGCATCGCCATTATTTCTGCCCCATTTGTATTCTCCAATGATCGCTTTTTACCCTTTCTGCACTCGAATTATTTTTATAAAAAGCTTTAAAACTACATGACGACGACTATCTATATTGTGTTGAGGTCAAATTAATGCCCCAACTGAAGGTTCTGGGCGGAGGCAAAGAAGTCGGGAGGAGCTGCCTTCAACTCGACATAAACAACCATCATTTCTTGCTTGATTGTGGGATAGACCCCGCATCAGAAGGCGAAGGTGCCTTGCCAAAAATGGCGGGCACGAGTATAGAGAACCTTGACGCCATATTCGTATCCCACGCACACCTCGATCATACAGGCGCCATACCAGCACTTGTTCGGAGGGGGTTCAAAGGCAACATTTACATGACGCTGCCGACCCTCGCCCTGCTGAACCTCCTGTGGCAGGATGAGCTATCAATAATGGAGCGGGAGTGGGCAAAGGAAGATCGGCTTTGGTCCTCAAAAGAGATGCACAAGGTTCTAATGAAACTAGCGGTTGCCACGACTTATCATGAAAGATTCAAACTGAATTCAGTCAACGTAAATTTCCATAATGCCGGGCACATCTTGGGCTCAACTATGACGGAGCTGTCATACAACAACTTCAGAATAGTCTACTCCGGCGATCTTGGGACATCATCCAATCACCTCCGATACTGGAGGACCGATGACCTCGCCTACCCTGATGTCCTAATATGCGAAGGCACATATGGTGGCAAGAACAGGAAGAGCCGCGACGAGATCTCAAAGGAGTTTATTGATTCTATAAGGATCACTATCGAAGAAGGCGGAAAAGTGCTAATCCCGACCTTCTCTGTGGGGAAAACGCAGGATCTGCTGAAGATACTAAAAGACAATTGGAACAGGTTTCCGAACACCGACGTTTACCTCGAGGGCATGGCGATAGAGACCCTAAGGGTGTATGAGCAATTCCTGATATACATGGATGACAAAGTCAGGAGAGGGTACCTCTTCAACAACATTAACCCATTCCGCTGGGAAGCCCTCCGCCTCTTCCGGAGCCTCAGGGAGAGGAAACAACTTCATATGAAGGATGAACCGTGCATCATCCTGGCCCCTTCAGGAATGCTTAGGGGCGGCTGGAGCGTTTGGCACCTCATACATATGGCGCCCTCAAAGAAAAACGTCGTCGCACTTTGTGGTCATATGGAGGAAGGGACCACAGGCCATGGTCTTTTAGAGGGCAAAAGACAATTCGACCTTAGAGACATGATAACCAAAGAGACAAAGTCCGTAAATGTCAATAGCAAGATCGCCCACTTTGACATCTCGGCGCATGCCATGCACAATGAACTTTGCAACTACATCTCAAG
>JANHAI010000179.1 GCA_024464205.1 Candidatus Methanomethylicia archaeon | reverse complement strand
TCAGCACCCATATCTTTGGCAAAACTACATTGCCTGCCCCTTCGGGAGTCTGCATCTCCCTCTCGGTCAATTGTACATTGTATTTGTGCGTGGCCTCAGCGATTACAGAATAAGGCGTCCCTGCTGGAATGGGGAAATAATATTCTCCTTTTTCGCCTTTCCGCCTTTCCCTTTTTTGCATGCTCAAAGCTATTTTATTGGGTGATTTATATTTATGGGGCTTGGCGCGTCTCTACCCCGCCTAAGCTCCGCAATATGAGCTGGAGCGCCTTATCATTTATTCTTGGGATAACCTCCTCCAGCTCTCTATCGCATCCGTCGATCAGATCTGCAACATCATATCCGCGTTTAGAATATTGGCGTGCAACCCTCAATGTGGCAAGGATGTCCGCCGCTTTAACAACTATTGATTCCTGCGTCTCCCTCGCCAAATACTCCTCAAATAACTTGCCCAGATAATGGACCTCTGCCTTCGATGAGAGGTCGCTCATTATATCAAGTTCTATTTTTTCCTTAAGATCTTTGCCTATCTTATTGGCATAATTCCTCGGTATGTCGCTCGTTATCCCTTCGGGCCAATCGTGAATGGCCCCCATCAGCAGCATCTTCTCATTCGAGAGGCGAGTTCGCATTACCATCGCAATGGCGATTATAATGCTCATCACCTCATAAGTGTGCTCCGCAACGGTCTCACACTCCGAGATAGGGATTCCCCGTTGAAGCCACCCCGTCCTGGGGAAGTTCTTTAAGACCTCAGCCCTCTCTAATAAGAATGCAAATTCCATGTATCCAACCAGCCCAACGCCTTTACATTACATAAAGAGCTAAATAATCCTTCGGAATTCAAATATGCCATGCTCGTTCCAAAGATCGATCGGGATCTCTGTATAGGATGCGGAACATGCGCTTCGATTTGCCCTGAGATGTTCGAGCTCCTCCCAGAAGGGAAGTCGCACGTCATAAAAGAAGAAGGACCGTGCGATCTCCAGTATGTCGTTGAATCGTGCCCTGTGAGTGCGATTTACCTGGTAGAGCGTAGCTGAAGCCTTTCTGTCACTTCTTTGGCCTTCGAGAATCTAATGTCCCCTCCCCTCAGGAGCTCATCCACAACTCTATCAACATCATCGCCTGATGCGCCCGCCGCTATCGCCATGCTCCTCGCATGCAATTTCATGTGCCCTTTCTGTATGCCTTCCGTCACCAATGCATACAGCGCAGCAAAATTTTGGGCTAGCCCGACTGCACAGATCACCTCTGCCAGCTCAGTCGCACTTCTGACCCCCAAAATCTTCAACGAAATTTGCGCAATAGGATTAACTTTGATGGCGCCACCCAATATCCCAACTGCAAGTGGCATCTCGATCTCCCCGACCAGGTCCCCTTTTGAATCTTTTACCCATTTTGATAATGGGAGGTATTTGCCAGAGATTGATGCATAAGCATGGGCGCCCGCCTCGACTGCTCTCGTGTCATTAGATGTGGCAAGGGCAACCGCTGTGACCCCATTCATTATTCCCTTGTTATGCGTTGCTGCCCTGTATATGTCATAACAAGCAAATCGGTAAGCACCAATTATCCGATCTACCACTCCTTCCCCGCCAATTGTTTCTCTTTTATATGTGACCTTAGCCTTTGCAATCCTCTCTGTTGCCAGGTTGGAGAGTATCCTCAATATCGCCTCCCCGCCGGCAATCCCTTCCACTTCGCTGGACATCCTCTCCACTATTGTGTTTATGGCATTTGCCCCCATCGCATCCCGTGTGTCGACATAGAACTCGACCACGACCATCCTCTCTTCCCCGCCAATGATCCTTGCACCAAGATCGATGACCCCGCCTCCAAGCGAAGGCAAAGAGCCTGCAAAACCATTCGCTTTTCTAATGAGCTCGTCCCTCGAATTCATTATCTTACGAATTGCATCATCGGGGGACGGGACGTTTGCGAGCTGGATCTGCCCCCTCATGACTGGCCTCGAGGCGGAGGCGACAAAACCCTCCGGAAGGGCGAGCTTCGCTGCATGACTGGCGGCAGCTATAACAGAAGGCTCTTCGGTCGCCATAGGGATTAGGTACCCCCTTCCGTTTATCTTGAAATTGGTCGCTATCCCCAACGGGAGGTGTTGCTCAGAGATCACGTTCTCAGCCATCCGCTCTGCAACGCTGAGTGGAAGCCCCTTGCACAGCAAATCGACATCTCCATCATCCAGCACGCCCATCTCTTTTAGCAGAGCGACTCTCTCACCCAGCCCGAGCCTGTGGAAGTTGTGAAGCCTTGAAGCGGGCATCTTTTCACCACCATTCGATAGCTCTTATTATCTCGAGAACCCCTTTTCCATCGTCGTTTTCACAGACTATATCAGCCTCCTCCATTATTCTGGAAACTGCGTTCTTCACAGCGACTTTTATGTCAGCTGCCTCAAAAAGCGATATGTCATTCAAGTCATCACCAATGGCGCAAACCCGTTTGCTGCCGATCAGCCCTTTTACAGCCAATAGCCCCCT
>JANHAI010000178.1 GCA_024464205.1 Candidatus Methanomethylicia archaeon | reverse complement strand
CAGCTGCAGTGATCATGTATCTCCTGAAAGCATCGCCTTTAGGCGTCCCCTCGAATGTCTGGACGATCGTTGTTGCCTCAGCGGTTTATGTCGCTGTGGCTCTGGTGGAGAACGCCGCTATTGATCCTGAGTTCTTTGAGGGCTAGGCGTTCAGCATGTTCAAGCAAGTGCAGATATCAAGGGATGCCCTCGAGGCATTCCTGGAGATGTGCCGCGAGATGTACCCCAATGAGAACATAATGCTCATACGGGGAAAGATTAAAGGTGACAAGGCAGTAGTGAGCGAGTTCCTCATACCGCCATTTTCCACTTATGGCAAAGGGTTCTCAGGATTCTCGACGCACATGATACCTTTCGACCTAAGCATCATTGGTGTTGCACACTCGCACCCGAGCGGGAATACGTCACCATCGACAGAGGATCTCAACTACTTTTACGGCAGGCTTATGATAATAGCAGGCTGGCCCTACGCTGAGCGTGATATCCGAGCGTACAACAGCAAAGGAGAAAGGTTAGATATTACGATATTGTAGTGATCTTGAAAGGTGGAAGTGTTGCGCATCCGTCCTAAGGACATCTGGGCAATGATTGGCATAGCCATGGTATTGGCCGGCGCATTGAGCCTTGCTTTTACTTCCTTGACGATGGAGGAAAGCCTGCTCGATGTCTGCAGCGCAGATAGCACAGCAAGGACGCCTAATGCGTTGCTCACTTATCTCCCACTCAATTATATAGCGATAGCATTGGGGGTCGCAAGTTACAGCAGGGATTACCTCGACAGGCTTATTGAAAAGCGGTTTAAGGCGAGGGATTTGAAGAGGCTCTTTCTTGGGGCGGTTGTGGCAGGGGGATCGGTGCATTTCAACGGCAAGAAATACTGCGTCAGGTACTATGGCAAGGATGCGGTCATGCACTCGGTATTCCGCAACCTTGCCTACATGATATATTATGCCAGGCCCTCTACTGTAGAAGTGAAATCCCGGAGATCCTACGTAACGCAGCTTTACAGCAAGGAAGCGGTGCGGGAGCTCCTGGAGCTCTCCCCTGAGTTTGGCTCGCGGTCAGGAGGCGCCCCTTCCATATCCTTCATACTTGAAGGCAAGGCAGAAACCCAAGTCGAAGCAGCCAGGATCATAATGTCGACGTCAGGCTGGCTGACGTGCACCTTCTCAAGAAGGCTCAATGGGATGGCAGCCTATCCGCGCTTGGGGCTCGGCTCCATTACTCCTCTCTCGCTGAACGCCCAGTACAAAGATCTTATGGACGGCATAGGCGTGAAGATGAACGTGGCGCAAGACAGGAGGTACACGAACTCAGGCTATCTCCATACGAGCGAGCTTTGCTCGATTGATGCTTTCAGGGAAAAAGGCGGATTCGTCGAAGGGACCTTGGTGAAGAGGGGGGCATTTTCAGGGATCGAGAAGAACGAGCTCATGAATGCAATCTGCAGCGTCTCCAGGAGGGTCGAGGGGAGCAAAGATGAGCTATTGTCTTTGCTCAGGGAGTATTCCAGCTCAGCTGAGGAAAACCTCCAAATGTATATAAACAGGATAATGCTCGGCTGAGCCACCGTGAGGCGCGGCAGGAAAAATTCTTAAAACTGCAATCAATATTTATGACAAAGGCGTTGATCTTGAAAGTGATCTGGGCACCATGGAGAGTGGCATTCATTACGGGGGCTAGGGAGGAAGGGTGCATTTTTTGCTCAAAGCCACTCCAGAATCGAGATGAATTGAATCACATCTTTCAGAGGCGTGGGAAAGTATTTGGGATGCTGAACAGATTCCCCTATAATTCAGGGCACCTGCTGATAGCGCCTTATCGGCATGTTCATAGGATCCAGGATCTCACGCCTGAAGAGTGGGCGGAGATACACGAACTTGCCAACGATTCCATATTTGCACTCGACAGCACAATGAAACCCCACGGCTACAACATTGGATTCAACGTTGGGATCGGATCCGGCGCTGGCTTTGAGCACATACATATGCACATAGTGCCGAGGTGGTCCGGGGACACTAACTTCATGCCGGTGCTTGCAGACACCAAGGTCATCCCTGAGCACCTCGAAGAGACGTTCAAGAAGATCGCAGAATATTTCAGAAACCAACAGCGATGAGCGCGAGCCTTGCCAAGGCGCCTACAGCCAATGCGATCGCAAGATCAAGGGCAATGATATAGGCAGCGTTCTTGTTTCCATATTCCCTCATTAGTACTCCGATAGTCGCTATGCATGGGACGTAAAGGACCATCACGATCGTGAAGACGGCCATCTGTAGAGGGGTCATTATCAATGAAAAGTCGGTGGTGCCCACATATGCGGCGAGCATTATCAGGGCCAATTCTTTCCGTAGAAGGCCAAAGATCATTGCGATCCCAGCTGCGACCGGAAGGCCCAATATGCCGACTGTCACAGGGGACATAGCGTAAAGGGCGCCCTCGATTAGCCCCAGAAATCGCGCCAGTTCAATTATGATGGACCCGACAACAATCAAGGGGAGGCAGAAAGAGACGAA
>JANHAI010000177.1 GCA_024464205.1 Candidatus Methanomethylicia archaeon | reverse complement strand
GCGTTTCGAGCAGGCGAGATACGGGGAAGCCGAGCCCTGGATGCTCCCAGCCGTGAAAATCATGAAGAAGGTCAACCGCCTGAACGAAACGCCCATCACCGGCGAGTACCTGGAGAGAGCCAGGGAAGCCATGCGGGGGCTGTACGAGCTGCTCGAGGCGGAAGGGATCGCCCTGACACGGGAAAATTGCAAGCTGCTCATCAGGAAGCTCGAGGAGGGGATGATCTCGGTGCTCGAGGACGGCAAATGCTCGTGCTCCCTCGGCACCCCCTCCGAGAAGATATGCGCCAGCGAGAGGGACGAGTACGAGCTCCAGGACAGGGTGATACTCGCGACCGCGTACGCCGCCTCCTCGGCAGAGCTCAACGGCGTCGGCGGTGATGGCAGGTGGATGCTGAGCACGGACAAAAAGTACGTCAAGGAGCGTTTCATGGCAGCCAGAGACTACCTCCGGCCGCGCCCGCTCCTCCGCCCCGAGGAGCAATCCGATGATTGCCCCTCCGAGGATCGTCCGGGCACATCCTGCCAGAGCAACCGCTGAACGCGGCAACGCCCCCAGTAGCGGTGGAGGTGGGGCGGCTGCGCCGCCTTGCAGCGCCCCCGTTTATAAATTCACTCCAACAGGGATTGAGGTAAGAGGGGTAAAAATGCTCCCGCTGATGTTGTTGCTCCCACTAGTCGGGATAGCCATCTCGTTTATTTCAGGCATAATAATGGAAGCTTTTCCAGGCTTGGTTACAGGCCTGCTGGGAGGGCTGAACCTCCCGGGCAACATCTACTCGCTACTGATCGAGATCCCGCGGCCGCTCTGGAACGAGGGGGTGTATGGGATGCCCGGGCTCGCAGGCTCCGTAGGCACGGGAGCCACCAGCGGGTACAGCAGCATGATAGGGCCCTCGATGACAACGCTCTATGCAGGCTCGAGGAACGCTGCCTTCGCCCTCTTCGCCCTCCTCCTCGTAGTCGCCGCCTTCTCCTTCTTCCTCCAGAACTTCAGGATAGTGGCTGAGGGGACCGCAACCAGGATCCTAACCGGGTCGGTCATGGCACTGGTCCTCATCTACCTCTTTCCCGCGATATACGACGTGACAGCCGCAGCCGTAAACGCGGTGACTTACCCGGCTCCAGGCTCGATAATCCCGCCGGATGCCATAATCACGATCCTCACCAACGCCGCCACCGTCGTACCGAGCTCCACAGCCGACATTGGGAGCGCCCTGGCGGGGATGGTGATGAACCTCTTCCTGTTCATATTCGTCCTGATCACCTACGCGAGCGTGGCAATAATGGGCGTCCTGCGCACGTTCTTCATAGGCGCAGCCTTCGCCCTGATGCCCGTCCTGCTGGTCATGAGGCTCGTGCCGTACATAGACAAGGTCGCTGACCTGTTCATAAAGGTGATCATCGGCGGGTTCCTGGCGTCTTTAATCGTCTCCTTCTTCTTCGCCTTCGGGTACAACGTCCTGATGAGCGCCGAGATAAGCGGGCTGATGAAGACCCTCATAGCGCTGGGGGTGCTCCTCGCCTCTTCACTCATGATGACCGTCCTGATCCCGCACATGGGATCGTTGATGTCGTCGATCTCGACCGCGATCACCGGGGCTGCGACCGGGGCAGTCGTGGGGGGCGTGGCCGTCGCAACCGGAGCCGCAGTGGCAGGCGCCCAAGCAGCACCCGGCCTCACCTCAGCCGTAGCCTCTGGCGCGATCTCGCCCGGCAGAGCAGTCCTGAGCGGCATCGGCAACGTAGCCGCCGGCGGCATCGGCACCCTCGGGTCGGTGGCGCCGCGCATGGTGCCCGGCATGGGGGCAGTAGGTTACGCCATCCCGACAGCCGTGTCGATGGGGAGGGGCGCTGGGAAGATGGGACTTGCCCAGAAGTACGCCGCGGACAACTCCGAATACGCAGACTCAATGCTACTCCAAGCGGCAGCGACACCACACGAGGACGAGGGCAGCGCACCCCTCATGGCGGAATACGCGGCGAGCGTGAAGACGGACCTCCTCACGAGACCCCCCGAGGTCCTGGGGAGGGAGTACGGCATGATGACCGGGACCGATTTGACCGAGGAGGAGGCCGCGGAGATCGGCAGCAGGATGCAGGGCAGGGTGCGCCAGATCATGGAGATGACTAAGGACAGCCCGGAGGCGCAGAATATCCTCCTCTCCAGGATCGGGAGGTCTTACAACGCTTGGAAGACGTACACCATGGAGCTGAAAGACCCTGCAACAGGAAGACCGCTGATCGATGTGGCGAAGGAAGCGGTGAGGAGCAGGATGACTCCGGAGGAGTTCGAAAAGACGGGGGAGGCGGAAACCATGAAAGAGCTCCAGAAGCTCCTCTCGGAGCGCGGCATGGCAGGAGTCAGCCCGACGACGCAGTACGCAGCCCTGCGGGACAGGAAGGCGAACGCTGACAAGATAGCGGACTTTGTGCAGTTACGGAGGAAATGACATGCAGGAAGAGAGGGGGAATAGCAAGGAGGGAATGACAATGAAGATGGACTCCCAGAGGCATAGCCGGACAATG
>JANHAI010000176.1 GCA_024464205.1 Candidatus Methanomethylicia archaeon | reverse complement strand
TTGCTGACGAGGACTAATTTCGAAGGCTTCTGTAATTCAACGCCTTCAGAGGCGGCGATCTGGGCGAGCGCCGGGTCGCAGGATAGACCTGCACGGATCTCGACCTTGGTTCTGGGATAGCGCCTCACGAGCAGCCGTGCCAGATCAGTAGCGGAATCGTCGCCATCAAGGATGACTACTTTCTTATATTCGGGGAAGTCCCCCGCCTTAACCCATCTCAACGCGTCTGAGATGTCCACCCTGCCCGTTTCCCTGCATGGGGGCTCGCCTGTTGCCAGCAGGACTGCGTCGAAAGCCTTGAGGGCTGATCCGATGTCCTTGAGCTCCCTCCTCGTCTCGATTTTGATTCCGCTTGAGATCAAACGCTCGATCTCTCTATCCAAGATCCCCTCTGGGAGCCGGAAAGGCGGGATTAGGCGCAGCCAGCCTCCAGCCTGGTCCTCCCTCTCCCATACCGTGACCTCCGATCCTTCGGCAAAAAGGTCGTGCGCAATTGTGAGCCCCGCTGGCCCGGATCCCACGACGAGGTAATTGCCTTTCGGAGTAGATCTGCGCCTCGTCTTGACTTTCACCTCGAGAGAGAGATCACCGAGCATGCGCTCAATCGAGCGGAAAGGGACGGCACCTCCCTTAAGGGAGAGCGAGCATGCCCTTTCGCAGAGGCGGTAGCTCGGGCATACCCTCCCTGTTATCGATGCCATGTGCGCCTTCTCCCTCAAGGCGATCGCGGCATCTATGAATTTTCCTGAGGAGACGAGCGAGAGGACTGACGGTATCGCAACCCCAATGGGGCAGCCAGAGATGCAGTTGGGCTCGTTGCAGCCCAGGCACCTGGACGCCTCTTTCACTGCCTCTTCTGGCGTAATAACGCGATCGACCCTCTGGGAGCTCTTGCCGGTTTCCATCCCACTTGCCCCTCCTCATTGCAACAACAAAAGCGTTATAATGGATTTGGGGGTTATCTTGTTTTACGCTTTGCGGTATTCTTATTATGGAATCTGACTGGTGAAGGCAATGATTGCTGGAATAGTCGGGAAGACAAACGTCGGGAAGACAACCTTCTTCTGCGCCGCCACTCTGGCCCCCGCAAAGATCGGGCCTTATCCTTTCGTCACCATAGAGCCCAACAGGGGGGTCGCCAACATCAGGATCAAGTGCGTCTGCAAGGAGCTTGGCGTGGTCGACGCCCCACGCAATTCGGTCTGCGTGGATGGGACGAGGTGGGTGCCTGTCGAATTGGTTGACGTGGCGGGGCTTGTGCCCGACGCCCACAAAGGGAGGGGGCTTGGGAACAAGTTCCTGGACGACCTCCGCCAGGCTGACGGTTTCATTCATGTCATAGACGCAGCAGGGGCGACAGACGCCTCGGGGAATGCCTGTCAGCCAGGCACTCGCGATCCAGTGGAAGACGTCAAGTTCCTCGAGTATGAGATCACGATGTGGATGCTCGGGATCCTGAAGAGGGACTGGGACAGGATAGTGAAGGGGGTGACCCAGCTCAAGGAGGACCCGATCAACCTCATCTCCGAGAGGCTAACTGGGCTCATGGTCACAAGGAGGCAGGTCATATCGGCGTTCAAAACCGTGAGCGAGCGGGGTAAACGCATCGACCAGTGGGACGACGAGGAGATCAAGCTCTTCGTGAATGTGCTTCGGAAGGAATCGAAGCCCATGGTTATTGCCGCAAATAAGATCGATCTGCCCTCAGCCGAGGCAGGGATCGAGAGGCTAAGGGCAGAGTTCAAGGGATACACAGTCATAGGGTGCGCAGCCGAGGCTGAGCTGGCCCTTAGGCTGGCCGCGAAGAAGGGTCTGATCAGGTATATGCCAGGGGATCCAGATTTTTCGATCGTTGATGGCGCACCATTGACGGACAAGCAGCGCGAAGGCCTGAAGAAGGTCAAGGACATACTGAGCAGCTGGGGGTCCACAGGCGTCCAACAGGCGATAGAGGCGATGTACCTGAAGGAGCTGAGGATGATACCAGTCTTCCCGGTCGAGGACTCAGGTAAACTGATGGACCACAGGGGGAGCGTACTGCCCGACGTCTTCCTTGTGCCGGATGGGACGACTGCCCGCGGGCTCGCATACAGGATCCACACCGATCTTGGCACCGGCTTCTTGTACGCCATAGATGCGAAGACTGGGCAAAAGGTCAGCGAGGACTACATCCTGAAGGAGAGGGACGTCGTGAAGATAGTCTCCGCCAAGGGCCTGAAGGGATGATGTGAGGCAGACCTGCCTGCACCATAGGCTCGCCACCTGTACTTCCCGGAGGAACGGATCCCAACTATGGAGGGTGGCTGTTAGCGATCACTCTCTGAAAGTCTTGAAGTAGTGGCCGGCCTTTCGCTGGGGGCCGAAGTCCCTTACCCCCCTCTCTGAGATTCTTCGCCTCAACGAGTTGGCATAGGGGCGTGAGATCTCGCCGCGCCCCTCAAGGTAAGAAATGATCTCCAGCGCCTCCTCGTCGGTTCTGCACCTCTGTATGAAGTCGAGTACTGAAGGGTCATAGCCCCTCCCCCTCTCGA
>JANHAI010000175.1 GCA_024464205.1 Candidatus Methanomethylicia archaeon | reverse complement strand
CTCAGCTCGCTGCAGTGCGCGGTCTCTATCTCACAGATGGCGGTGCTGGTCGTCGACAGCATAGACGCGCGGTTCGGGGAGGAGGTCGTCATGCTGGACTGCGCGGGCGTATCGAAAGGCTACATCGTTTTGAGGAACTCCATTCAATTGTCAGAAATCGCGCCTTTCATAAGGGGGACGACAGTCGAGAAGTACAGGTTTATAGAAGATTCCCCTCCAGCAATTAGGGAGGCGCTCTTGGCCGAAGCCCGGAACGCTGGATCTGGGCACGCAGAAGGGGAGCAGTATGGCTCCGTGGCAGTCGACCACTTTTTCAACGTTAAGGGCGTCGGGACTGTTGCGCTGGGGACCGTAATCAGAGGGACGGTGCGCAAGCACGACGAATTGAAGGTCTTGCCGGGCGACAAGAAGGCCCAAATAAGGTCGATCCAGAAGCACGACGATGATGCGGAGACCGCCTCTACAGGAGACCGGGTCGGCCTTGCGTTGAAGGGGCTCGCAGTCGAGGACCTTGAGAGGGGGACCCTGCTCACGACCGATCCTTCTGCCAAGAGCGACATTTCAATATCAGGTGAGGTCGACGTCGTAAAGTACTGGCGTGAGCCGATGAGGGAAGGAATGGCCATCCACGTCGGTCATGCGGCGCAGGCGATCCCTGGAAGGATCGCAGAGTCGGGGGCGAGCAGCGGTAGCACGAAGCCAAAGGCGAAAATCCTCCTCGATAAAAAGATCGCATACTTGCCAGGCGGAAGGGCGATCCTCATGTACCTGGGTGGGGCGAAGCTGAGGGTCATCGGGACGATGCTGTTGCCATAAGGCCAGCGTTGAAGAATCCATTGCCCTCTCGCGGCGAAAGAGGATCTCCCTATTAGTGGCAGCCTCGCCTGCGATGAGGCAGTTTTATTTTGCTGGAAAGCCAATATAAGCTGAGGTAGTGGGAATTGGGCGTGCTTTTCGACGAGCCTATAGGGAAATACTGCCGGCGTCAAGTCTACTACGTTGAATACGGGAAGAGCGCAGGCGAAGCTGCAAGGGTTATGAAGAGCAGCGGCGTCGCAAGCGTCCTCGTCAGGAAGAAAGGCGAGCCGGTCGGCATCGTCACCCTCAAGGACATCCTCTTCAGGGTGGTCTCGGAGGGTAAGGATCCGGAGAAGGTCCGCGTTGAGGAGGTGATGTCCTCCCCGCTAATCACAATCAACGAAAAAGAACCCGTGAAAAGGGCACTCGAGATGATGGATCAGCACAACGTCCACCGGCTCCTCGTCGTTGACGACAAGGGCAAAGCCGTGGGGCTCGCCGTGGAGACCCTTATCAGTGGGGACGTCTTCGAGCGCCAGTGCAAGACGCGCGAATGCGAAGTTGAGCCGAAGTCATGGCTGAGCAGGTACATGATGGAGGTTGCAGAAGAGAATATTGAGCAGCGCATGCACTAAAGCGCCGCGCATTAAGTGATCCATCCGTAGCCGAGACTATGCTGACCTCAGGGAATCCTGCATCGCTTTTATACCCTCGGCGCGCTAATGTTTGCATGGAAGTGATCGACTTGTCCTTTAACGCTGAGCGTTTCATTTCTGAAAAGATCGAAGAGCTCCGCAGAGAGATTGGCGGGGCAAAGGCATTTGCCGCGACCTCAGGCGGCGTAGACAGCACCGTTTCTGCGGTCCTGGCACACAGGGCAATTGGTGCCCGGCTAACCGTGGGCTTCCTCGACGATGGCCTTATGAGGGAGGGAGAGCCAGAAGCGGTCGTCTCCAGGCTGAGGGGGATGGGGCTCAATGCCAAGCTCTACGATGTCCGCGAGCCATTTTTCAGGGCTCTCAAGGGCCTGACTGACCCTGAGGAGAAGAGAAAGGCTTTCCGGGAAGCTTTCTACAGGACACTGTCAGAGACCGCAAGAAAGGAAGGCGCGGAGTACCTCGTTCAAGGGACGATCGCTGCAGATGTGCTCGAGACCAAGGGAGGAGTGAAGACGCAGCACAACGTCCTCGACCAGATCGGCATACCGTCCTTCAAGGAGTACGGGTTCAAGGTCCTCGAGCCGCTTGTCACCCTCCTTAAGCCTGAGGTCCGCCTAGTGGGGGAGCGGCTGGGATTGCCGAAGGACATGTATGGGCGTCGCCCTTTCCCGGGTCCAGCGTTGGCTCTGAGGGTCATAGGCGAGATCACGCCCGAGAGGGTCGAGACCGTGAGGAAGGCGACCAAGATAGTCGAGGAAGGCACCCAGGACCTTGAATGCTTCCAGGCATTTGCGGTACTCCTCAACGACCGCGCAACAGGCGTCGTCAATGGCAAGAGGAGGTACGGGGAGATCGTCGTGATAAGGGCCGTCGATTCGAAGGACGCCTTGACCGCATCGCCAACAAAGATGGAGTGGGGCAGGCTCGAAGCCATTAGGGATCGCATCCTTCGCGAGATCCCTTCCGTGATCAAGGTCCTCTACGACCTGACGCCGAAGCCTCCCAGCACAATCGAATACATATGAGCGGGAAGTGTGACCATCGAATCCCAGGAGCTGCCTAACCTTTTATCAGATGGGCCTCATAGGAAAAATGACT
>JANHAI010000174.1 GCA_024464205.1 Candidatus Methanomethylicia archaeon | reverse complement strand
AGGGAGAGCGGCAAGTTCGCGGCGCGGGTAAGGGGCGAGGGCGTAATCACGCTCTCGTTCGCGGAGCTCTGCGAGAAGGTGAGGGCGAGCCTCGGCGGGAGGCCGTGCATACCGTCATACCTGCCGCTGAAGCTCTCAGCGAAGCCCAGATTCGCATGACCGATAGGAATTTAATAGGGTGCATTTCACTCAACGTTAAAGGTGTGCACAAATGAAGGTCGAGGGAATAATTGTCGTCACAGCCGACTGGGAGAAGGCTGGCCAATACGCGCTCAAGGTCTGCGAGGCCGTCTCGAAGGCGCAGAACATCCCGATCGAGATCAAGAAAGAGGATTACGACTTCCTAATAACGCACGGCGAGAAGGACGAGTTCGGTGGCGTCGACATGCCCCAGATCTTCCTCGAGCTCGAGGGAGGGGCGGTCAAGCACGTCATGACGAGGATCCCGGACAAGAGCAACGGGATGCCCGACATCGAGATGGGGATAAAGAAGCTGACCGAGGCAATCGCCTCGCAGTGATGGTGTGGAACATGGCTTCAGCGCTGATACTGCGGTCGAAGCTGGGCTCTATCATCTCGAAGTCAGTCCGCGAGGGCGAGCTGAGGGACATAATAAGACAGGTCGTGGCGGAGTCCGTTCAGCTCTGGCAGGCAGAGCGGTCAGACTTCATAGTGATCAGGGACCTTTACCCGGTCTCGATCAAGCTCCCGATCAACAAGGAGCAGTACGACACTTACTCTAAGTACGACATGCAGAGGACCTCCAACGGCAGCGTCATGTTCCAGGTCCCCGTGTACGTGATCTCGTTCGACAACGAGTGGCAGGAGGAGGACTACGTCGACAAGGAGGTCATCGTCGTCGCCCCGGTAATCGACTCGAAGGTAGAGGAGATAATTCTGGAGCTCGCGGTCGAGGCGACAAAGGAGAAGCCCAAAGAAGACACCGACGACAGCGAGGAGATCGACGAAGGTGATCCCTGAATAAAGGGGACCTACAGTTATATCGATCCGTCATTCCCGGCAGTGGCCGGTCACGGGAAAGCGTGGTGGAGGGCTCGGATAGCCCGGCACATCATGCCCGGTTCATCGACAATCCCCGAGTCTGGACCCGTGTTCGAAGTCATTGCCCCCCGTTAAGCGGTGCTCCAGTTCAAAATAAAGCTAACTACCCGGTGGGGGAGCGCGTCGGGAAGCCATGCGTTCGCAAGGACCGAAAAAGTAAAAATACCTGATTGCGTTAAAGATACCGTCAAGATTATATGATCTTCAGGAGAGAGCGGGTGTAGAACAGGTGGCAAACATTCAGACCGTTTCGCAATATTATGCTGTGTTGAACAGAGATCCGCAGCTTCTGAAGGTCTTCGAGTACTTGGTCGACAACAAGAAGTCCCAGCTGGACCCGGCGTTCGACATCGTCTCAGGGTACCATTACCCCGACATCTTGAAGGCGCTCTCCGTCACTGCGAAGGAGACTATCGAGATAGCCAAGAGGGTAGTCTCGCTTGGGCTCGGGACCGAGGTCTACCACGAGCAGGTGATCAGGTGCCCATTCTGCAACTCCGAGTACGCAACTGTCAGGTTCCACTGCCCCTTCTGCAACTCTACGATGCTCGCGAAGGAGACCCTCATCGAGCACAGCAGCGACGGCGTGATAGCGCCGATATCGAGCTTCAAGAAAGGGGAAGCCCCGCTGACGTGCCCGACCTGCAAGAAGCCCCTCACACAGGAGGGCAAGGATTACCGGGTGGTCGGCGTCTGGTATGGCTGCCTCAGCTGCAACAAGCAGTTCGACACGCCCAAGAACAGCTACCTCTGCCTCAGCTGCAAAAAGCAGTTCACCACTCAGGAGCTGGTCATAACCTCGGTTAACAAGATAACCATCGACAAGGCAATCTTGGAGGACTTCTCGAAGCGGCACTTCATATTGAGGCCGCTAACGAGCCTCATATCTGAGATGGGGTTCACAGTGACGTCGCCAGGCGTCGTTATCGGGAAGTCGGGGTATTCGCACACTTTCAGCCTTATAGGCAACGACAAGGACGGGAGGCTATATGCCTTCGAGATAGGGACATCGACTGGCCCGCTTGACGAGACCGCCGTCCTAAACATGTTCGCCAAGGTCTTGGACACTAAGCCGGAGAAGTCGTTCATGATCTGCATGCCCTCCATCGTAGAGAACGGGAAGAAGATCGCCGCCGTCTATGACATCAAGATCGTGGAGGGCAAGACAATGGAGGAGATCATAAAGAACCTGAGGGAGATGCTGAAGGAGCAGAAACCCCCGCCCCCTCCTGCCCCAAAGCCTGAAGAGGCGAAACCTGCGCCTACAGCAACACAGCCTACACCTACAGTGCCGCAACCTGCGCCAGTCGCCGAAGCCAAACCGCAGACAGCACCGAAACCCGGCTCGCCCCTTTCGGGGATCGAGGACGCAAAGAGGGAGCCTCAAGCGCCCTCTGGGGAGTCTAAGGAAGCGCAGCCCTCACAAGTTCCGTATGCAAATGTAGCAGCGCAGCCGACAGAAGAGAACAAGGACACCCAGTCAAAAGAGAAACCGCCGTTCCCT
>JANHAI010000173.1 GCA_024464205.1 Candidatus Methanomethylicia archaeon | reverse complement strand
CGCCAGAGATGTTCCTGAATGACGTTGAGGCGATCAGCGGGGCTGCCACAATGAAGGGGGCCATAATGGGCGCTGGGCAGAGCAAGATCAACGCTAGCGCCTACGACGACGACGCGATAACCCTCCCCTTCAGCCACATGAAGGCACAGAAGAACATCGCTGGCAAGATCTTCAAGTCCATCCCGGCAGGCAAGATTAGGCTCTCGGACGAATCGACCCTGGGCGGCTTCTTCAAGTTCGTCCCATCTGCCATCGTGAGCAACGGGAGCGGCGAATACCTCGTCGACGTCTTCGCATCTTACATGAGCGGGGGCAACCACGTCAGGATCTTCATAAGCTACCCATACTTCAATGGCACGCTGCTGCACGACCCTTCAATAGGGGTCGGCGATGCTGAAGCGACAAGCAATTACATCGTCACGCTGGGAGCTGCTGGCGCGGCGGCATCCGCCATCTCGGTGCAGCAAATACCAGCCCAGCCAGGGTGGTCCAGTGTACAGGGCTACGGCGCTGCAAGCGTTTTGGTTCTCGGCATCGCTGTGATCGTGATAATCCTTGTGAGGAGGAACCCGGCGTTACTCTGAGCGGGTCCCCCTCCATGCCTTTTTTTCCCTTTTTTTAGACCCCCAACAGACCACATCATTTGAAGCGTTCATCTTAGGTTCGCCTGAGATTGTACATTGCGCGAGGGCGTAGAAGATATAATAAATCAAACCCCCAGAGGTTAAGTCATGGGAGACGTGCTAAAGAACCCCCACAGGCTGAAGATCCTGGAGATCCTCTCTCAGAAAAGAGTCGCGTCGATCAAGGAGATAGCGGACACCCTCGGCTTGAGCTTGCCGACGGTCTACTACCACCTTGAGCTGCTGAAGGGGTGCGTCTCCAAGACCGCGAGGGGCGAATTCGAGATAACAGAGGAGGGGCTGAGGCTCTACACGGAATCGCTCAAGAAAAGGGCAAGCCCGAGATCGATCGCGGGGGCGCCGTTCGTCTACTCCTTCTTCTCCAGCGCCGCGAGGCGCCCTTCCCGGTTCCTGCCAGCAGCATTGGCGGTTGCTGCACTGGAATACTTGATATGCCGGGCGCTGCTCTTCGAGCCGAGGCTGATCGGCTTCAGCAGGTCTCTGCAGATCGAGGCGCTCCCATTTGCCGTTCCATTAAATATCCTCATCGTTTTCGCAATATTGGAGGCAATGGCGTTCGCCGTGACAAAGAGAACAGGCGGCGAGCTGCCCCTCCTTAACGGGGTGATCCTCTCAAGGGTGCCTCTGTGGCTGGCCCTCATCGATCCCATCCTGGGGGTCAACAGCAGCTACTTTTCCATAGCGCTCCTCGCGGTCAGCCAGCTCATCTCGATCTATCTGCTCTCGGCATCGATATCGCTATCGAAGGGCATCAGGCAGGAGGTTTCAATAATAATGTGCCTCGTCCTCCTGTACCTGAACCTATTATTGGGCACATTTTAGCGTCCGGGGTGGTTGGTTCCTCGACCGAAGGGATTCATTTGCCCGCAAGGGCTTCGCCTATCTTCGATACGGCATCTTCCAGGTTCTCCATCGAGTTTGCATAGGATATCCTGATGTTACTGGAATACCCACCGAAGACCTCCCCCGGCGTCGTGCTGACTCCCCCTTTTTCAAGGAGGAGGCTGCACAGCTCCTCAGCCTTCATACCCGTCGGGGATATGTCGGGGAAGAGGTAGAACGCCCCCCTTGGTTTCTCGAGTTTGAAGTGCCCCAGCCTGAGTAGCGCATCACACATGAAGTCCCGCCTCCTCTTGAACTCCCTGATCATTTCGCTGACGCCGGAATCGTTTTTTAGCGCCTCGACTGCAGCCTTCTGGACGAACGAGGTTGCGCAGCTGGCGGAGTGCTGCTGCATTTTGTTCATCGCAGCGATGATGTCCTTCGGGCCAGCGGCATAGCCGATCCGCCACCCTGTCATTGCGTAAGTCTTCGAGAACCCGTTGATGGTGATTATCCTTGCGCCTGGGCTTGCCAACGAGGCGATGCTGGTGGTCTCCCCCTCATAGAGTATCTTCTCGTAGATCTCATCGGAGATCACCGCTATGCCGGCTTCTTCTGCGACCTCGGCAAGTGCGCTGAGCTCGCTCCTGCCGCACACGTAGCCCGTCGGGTTATTGGGCGAGTTGATCATTATTGCCTTCGTCTTGCTCGTTATGGATCCCCTGATTGCTTCGATGTCAGGCTTGAAGCCGCTTTCTGGCTTCACCTCAACGGACTTCCCTCCAGCCAATGATACCATCTCCATGTAGGATGGCCATGCAGGCGTTGGGATGATCACCTCGTCGCCCTCGTCCACCAAAGCCATGATTGCGTAGAATAGCGCTTGCTTTGACCCCGGGGTCACGATGACCTCTTCCCTCTTGTAGTCGAGCCCGTTCTCCGCCTTCAGCTTCTGGACTATGGCGTCCCTCAACTCGGGGATCCCCATGCTCGGCGTGTAGTGGGTGAAGCCGGATAGCATCGCGGAGTGGGCGGCCTCGACGATCTGGATCGGCGTACTGAAGTCCGGCTCCCCGACGTCCAGCTGGATGATCCTGCGGCC
>JANHAI010000172.1 GCA_024464205.1 Candidatus Methanomethylicia archaeon | reverse complement strand
TCCTTCTCGTCGCCGTAATGGTACCCTATGAGGCCGTAGCTGCAGAGGCCAACAATCTTCCAGCCGACGAAGAATAGGACGAGGTTGTCCGCCAACGTGAGCAGGAGCATCCCCCCGACGAATAGCGACATGAGGAACCAGTAGCGCGGTGCGGACGGATCTCCTTCGATGTACTTCATAGAGTACGCGATTATGAGGAAGCAGAGGAAGGCGACCACGTTTACCACGATGATGCTCAGCGTATCCACCAACATCCCCAGGCCGACTCCGCTCCCATTAGGCAGCTGGAACCAGGAAAACGCTTGGTCTATTTGGCCATGGAATGAGAGGGCAGGGAGCATCGCGATCGCCATCGCCATGGAGATTGCCGTCGCGGCAAGCACCGGGATCCCTGACTGCCATGCTGGCCTCTTCTTGAGCAGGAGGGGGAACAGTGACCCTAAGGTAGGCGAGAGCCAGCAGATCCATGGAATTAGCCCCAGGTCTGGCGCCATTCAGCCCACCACCTGCACCATGGCTATAAGTGAATCGGCTGATCTCCGCATGACGTCCATCGCGAAGTCCGGCCAAAGCCCGAGTATCACTATCAGTGCGGCCATCAGAACGATCGGCACGAGCATCGCCAAAGGCACCTCTCTCGCCCCTTCGACCCTCTCCGACTTGATCGGCTGGAGGATTACGCGGATCACCTGGAGGTAATATGCCGATGAGAGGATGCTGTTCATTATCACGGCGAGACCCAGCCAGCCATAGGGAGATTCGAGCGAGGCGGTGACTATCGTCAGCTCGCTGATGAAACCGTTCAGGGGCGGCATCCCTATGAGGGCGAGGAGCGAGATCGAGAGGGCGATGGCTGTGACCGGCATCTTCCGGGCTATGCCTCCCATCTCGCCCATCTGCCTTGTGCCTATCCTGTAGATTATCGCTCCGGCGCAGAGGAAGGCGGCCCCTTTCATGATAGCGTGGTTGAGGACGTGGAGGAAAGTGCCGGTCAGAGCTAGCTCTGTGCCTATCGCTAGGCCGGCGAGCATGTAGCCTATGTGCGCTATGCTTGAGAACGCCAGGAGGCGCTTAAGGTCATTCTGCATGAGGGGCGAGATGTTCCCGACGAGCATCGTTATGACGCTCAGGATGGCGAGCACGCTGAAGACCTGCCCCTGCACCGGGATGAAGGCTGTGAAGCTGAGCCTGCAGAGGACATAGATGCCTGCCTCTATGACGACGCCGGAGAGCATCGCCGAGATGGGCGATGGCGCAGCCGAATGGGCGTCCGGGAGCCAGGTGTGGAGCGGGACGATCGCAGCCTTCACGCCGAAGCCAGACGCGAGGAGAAGGGTCGCCAGATAGATCCAGGCAGAGGGCTGCGACCCGCCGAAGAATGCGCCGAGCGAGCTGAATTCGAGTGTCCCTGCCATGCCGTAAAAGAGCGATATGCCCAGAAGGGCCGTCGCTGAGCCCGCGCTGCTCATCACAAGGTATTTGAATGCTGCCTCGACAGCGTCCCCTTCGCCTTTCGTGAATGCGACGAGGATGTATGATGGTATGCACATCAGCTCCCAGAAGACGTAGAGGGTGAAGAGATCCCCCGCGAACGCGACGCCCACCATTCCGCTTATCATCGATAGCAGGAGGGTGAAATAGAGCGGGAGGGAACGGTCGTCCTTCATGTAGGAGGCAGAGTATATGGAGGCCGCCAAGCCAAGCGAAACGAAGACCGTTGCGATCGCGGCGCCGAGGGCGTCGATCCTGAGGTGCGCTGCGAACGCGCCTCCGCTCGGAATTGTGGCTGCACCTCCTTCCATGACGCCGCCCAGGAGTAGGAGCGTGAGGTACAGGGCCGCGGCGAGCCCCGCCGAGGGGTAGATCTTCGCGATTATTCCTGCCTTGGCCCTATATGAGACCCACCCGAGGATGGGGGTGGACGCTGAGAGGAAGAGGAGGAGGTCGAGGGGAGGGGCGAATATCATATATTCCCATCATCCCCTGAGGCGCTTCAACTCCCTGACGTCAAGAGTGCCGTACTGCCTGTAGGCGTATACGACGAGGGTTATCGCCACCGCGCTCATCGCGCCCGAGAGGCCTATAACAATTATCACTATCGAATGCCCCAGGGGGTCGATGAAGCCAGGGATCGCTCCAGCCATAGATATGAAGCTGATGTTCGCGGCATTGATGAGGATCTCTATACCGAAAACAAGCCTGATCATGTTCTTCTTGGTAGCGAGGCAGTAGATGCCTACAGCCCAGAGGGCCAGCGCGAATATGAGGTACGACGTGAGATCCATCAATGGCGACCCGCCTTCCCATTCTGGGTTGTTTCTCTGAGCATCGAGAGGCACGCGACAGAGGCTGCAAATATCGCGAATGCCTGGACCAGAAGGTCCATGCTCCTGTAGGACCACATGAAGCGGCTGTCCTCCTGACCGACGTCGGAGGAAGAGTCAATGAGCCTCCCGCCCGCCAGGTCCGCACCGAAGTGCTGGAACGGGCTCCTCAGGGCGATGGACGAGACCGAGGCCAAAGCGATCAGGACGAGTATCGAGCCCGCAAGCGTGAGCGTGTCGATCTTGCGCATCATCTCACCTGATACTCTCCTTCATCCTTGTGAG
>JANHAI010000171.1 GCA_024464205.1 Candidatus Methanomethylicia archaeon | reverse complement strand
ATCTCCTCTTCCTTCTTCCCCGTTGCATCCCTCAGGAGCGAGAGGTAAGACACCCTGACTCTCAACAGACACACCTGAAATAGAAAGGCGGGAATGTTTTATTAAGCTGATCTCTTCCGGAAGCGGGCGGAACGCTCACTCCTCTTTCTTGAGCCTCCCTTTCAGCTTCTCGAATACTTGCGGCAAAGTGGTGTATTCCATCTCCTCAGGCCCTAAGCGCTCAGGCATGAATGGGCCATGCCTGCGCATATAGTCGGCTATCTCACAAGCCTTAGCGCGGGTCATGTCGAAAGCTGGGTCGTCGAAGAGGTCCGCCGGGCCAGTAAGCATGCTGTTCTTTACTTGGAACCCCCACGCTATGATCCTTGGGGGACCATCAAAACGGGTGCACCTCGCGTTTTTCTGGGCGACAGGCATAAGAGGCCCGTAATGGGATCCCCGCATCCAGCCAGCGACCAGATGTGGGAAGGCAAACGGCTCAAGGACCTCGCCGACAGCAGGCAGGCCGTGCTGAGCCCTGACGATGCATACTGGGTCGTCCTTCCCGACATACCTGCCTGCGATGAGCGAGAGCTTTGTGATGCTGACCTTTGCTGCGATTATACCATCACTCTTCCGCTTGATGCTCTTCAGGATATAGCGGCCAGTGGTCCCGATTAGCGCAAGGAGGTCGTATGATTCTTCGGGTGTATTGAGTTCGACAGATGTCCCTTCATGGACATCGAGGACTTGGAATGAAAAGCCTCCGTGCATGTTTGGGTCGATCACAAGCCCTGCGGAAGAGAATGGGTCAGCAAACATCCGGTAAAGCGGAAGGTTGAATGCCCCCGGCTCTGTCTTGTCTGCCATGAACACTACTACGGGCTCTCCCGCCCTCTCCTCGAATTCCATCTCCGCAAATCCTGGCCCCATACCTTTGAGGTTGCCGGAGTAGGCGTCGCAGAGGAGGTCTTGGCCGGCTGCATAGAGCCCGAGCGCTTTAGCGGATTCGGCTGCCTTGCAGAATGTGCTCCAAGCGAGCTTGTGGACTTCATCATTGTCCTCCCCGCGCGAGTGCGTCATTATCAGCTCAAGGTCATCCCCGCAGTTCGTGACCCTATAATCCTTTATGATGCCTGTCTCTTTTGCAACCCTCAACGATTCTTCGGCTATCCTTATCTGATCAGGATGTACGACGTTGTGCCCTGCTAGAGAGCCGACGTCTGCTTTAATCACGCTGAGCGTGGTCTTGACCAAATTAAACACCGTTTATAGTTTGGCGTTTTGGCTAAAAATAGTTTCGCATATGCTGTGATATGTTTCAAATATTATGATGTTCATCTTTGATTATTGTGATAATGTTTAACGAATATGTGACTAAAAATAAACAATAAAGCGTCATTTTTATGGTTAGGATGCCCTTGAGCACCCCTCTTGTATGTGATATTGATTTACAAAGCAAAAAGGACGCTAATCACAAAAATCAGCATTACATAAAAGCCAAGCAATACGAAGACGATTTCCTTCTTGACTAAAAAGCCTACGCTAGAGATAAGGACCCTGAAGACCGGCGTCATGATGAGCAGCGCGATCCCCATGCCGATTAGTCGCTCATCAGTGAAGAGCCCGATCATCATAAGCACTATTGAAGAGATGGCCCCGGCTCTCAATGCAATCGATATTGCGCCCTCAAGCGTCACCATGAGAGGATCCCCCATGCCCTAAGCAAAAGCACCACACCAAAGAAGACTAGCAAAACTGATAGAAACTTCTTCAAAACAGCCGATTCTGTGCGAACCATCGCTTTGGTGCCTATAAAGGCGCCCACCATTACGCCAAGCACGCTTGGCACGGAGAGCTGAAGATCAACCGCGCCCGCACTATAATATACAGCAGCACTGGCTGCAGCCGTCAACCCGACCATGAAATTGCTTGTCGCAGCAGCTGCTTTCATTGGTATTTTCATGACTGCGTTCATTATTGGGACAAGAAGAACGCCCCCGCCTATCCCGATTATCCCCGAGATTATGCCGCCTGCAAGGCTTGAGGCGAAGCCTATGCCCAACCTCTCTATCCGATACCTCACATGCTGGTTACACGCCATGTCGTAGAACTCGCCCCCCAGCCTGTCGTTTTGGGAGTTGCGAGGTTCAGAGCGCCGCCTCCGAAGGACTGCCCAGGACGTGTAGAAGAGGACTACGCCTAGCAGCGCCTGTATCGCCTGAGGAGGGAGGGCAAAACCAACGAACGCACCGATCACTGCCCCAGTCACAGTGAATGTCTCCATGGACATGGCTAGCCTCAGGTTGGTCAGCCCCTCCTTGATGTAGAAGCTTCCTCCTATGCAAGAGCTCCCCACTACTGCGATAAGGCTCAGGGCTACGGCCTGATGTGCAGGCAAATTGAGCGCAAGCAAATAGAAGAGGATCATGAAGACCCCTCCGCCAAGCCCAAGCATTGCCCCAATCATGCCTGCAAATACTGCGAACCCCGTGGTGCCAAGCAGCAAAAGCCACTCCATCTTCAAACCACTCTTTTATGCCATTATTTTCTGAAGCCAGGTATATTAACGATCAGCGACAAAACGCAGGGCACTCTTTTATATGGCATTAAACGAAAGATCTTTCCTGATGCGCTATGGGATCGAATGTTGTGACTAAAGGA
>JANHAI010000170.1 GCA_024464205.1 Candidatus Methanomethylicia archaeon | reverse complement strand
GAAGAGATAATCCAATTTCTGGAAAAGAGAGTCTCCTTCAGGCCGAACTTCTCGATGCTGGTGAACGCCTGCGAAAAAGCCGGAGTCCCCATCACAGTCGTGAGCGCCGGCATCGACTTCGTGATAAAGCACTTCCTCGTCAAAAACGGCTGGGGCTCCATTCCATTGCACGTCGCAAAGACAAGGATCACGGGCCGCTCAATAGAGTTCGCTTTCCCTCCGAAGGTCAACAAGGAGGCTTCCAACTTCAAGGACGATATCGTGGTTAGCCACCAGAAAGGGGGCAAGTTCGTCGTCTACTTAGGCGACGGTCTGTCCGACTTCAATGCCATAGGCAGAGCTGACGCCCCCTTCGCGGTCGAGGGGCGGTCGCTGCTAAAGCACTGCTCAGCGGTCGGCGTAAGGTGCCGGGGCTTCTCCGACTTCAGGGAAGTCGTTGATGCGTTGCGCGCCATTGGCAGGCTCTGACGCCGGAAGATCCAATTGGCAGGCAGCAGAGCCCCCTCAATCCCGTCTGCCAAACACTCTGCTGTTATCGCCTTTTGGGAATGCCTGTTTTGATGGAGGGTTGATGGTGCTCTGGCCGGGATTCGAACCCGGGTCACTGGCTCTCTTCGCTTTCGCTCGAAAGGCCAGTATACTTGACCGGACTATACGACCAGAGCACGGAGGAGTAAATGCTCTGATGCCTTTTTTAACTTTTCCTGGAGTCCCGATCAGCTAGTGCTCCTAGAAAAGTTAATAGTCAAGGCAATGCGTCAGTTCAGTGTATTGCGGGGATCGCCAAGTCAGGTCAAAGGCGCGAGGCTTAGGACCTCGTGGCGAAGGCCTTCGTGGGTTCGAATCCCACTCCCCGCACCTGCTGACGAAGGGGCTCGGCGGGATCCGTTTCTCCGGGGACCAGAGATGGTGCTAAAAGCCAATTGATCCGCCGATATTATAGCCCTCTGAGCCCTCCTAGGGGTGCGGGAAGGAGCGTTATCGCGATTTGAAGAAATGCCATTTCTGCGATGAGAAAATACCGCGGCACCACTTGATGGGGTAAGAATCAGGCGCTGCGACATTCTTATGAGCAAGCCTGGTGCATGGATCCCTATGAAAACCCTAGAGAACCTCATAATGGCTTATCTTGGCGAGAGCCAGGCAAGGAACCGATATACCTTCTACGCCAGCAAGGCGAAGAAGGAGGGCTTCGAGCAGATAGCCGAGATATTCGAGACGACCGCGATGAACGAGATGGAGCACGCAGAGACATTCTTTAAGCTCGCGCAGGAGCTGAAGGGCGACAAGGGGATGCTGAACATAGAGACCATGGCGCCGCTCACCTTGGGGAAGACAGCGGAGAACCTCAAGGCTGCGATAGAGGGTGAGCACGAGGAGAACTCGCACCTATACCCGATGTTTGCAGACGTCGCTGAGAAAGAGGGCTACGACATAATAGCGGCGAAGTTCAGGGCTATAGCCTCAGTCGAGAAGCACCACGAGGAGCGGTACCAGAAGATCCTGAAGCTCGTCGAGAGTGGCTCCGTCTTCAAGAGGGACAAGCCAGTAGTGTGGGTCTGCAGGAAGTGCGGCTACGTCCATACGGGCAAAGAAGCCCCTCCTGCCTGCCCCTCATGCGGGCATGAGCAGCGCTTCTTCCAGCGCCTCTGCGAGGAGTATTGAGGCGCCCCCTCCTACTTTTTTGGCTGTCGATGCCGGCGAATTGCGCAGATTCTCCGGGCTGGAAGAAAAAGCTTAAACAAATCAAAGTGGAAGCATTTACCATAGGTGTTCATTTTATGAAAGTCCCAGAGGCTGTAAAGTCCGCATATATGGCTGCGCTAAAGTACAGGAGGGTCGCTTTCGCGACCTGTTCGAAGGACGGAGTCCCTAACACCGTACCGCTAGGCGTAGGGAGGTTCCTGGATGACGAGACGCTCATCGTGATCGACAACTACTTCATGAAGACGAGGAAGAACATCGAGGAGAACCCCCGCGCCGCCGTCTCGTTCTGGGTCTCGGAGGAGAAAGAGGGGAAAGTGATCACGAAAGAAGGGTACCAGATGAAGGGGACAGTCACCGTCCAGGAGAGCGGTCCGCTCTACGACCAGATGAAGGCTGAGATAAAGGCGATCCGGGCAGACTTCCCAGTCAAGGCAATCGTCCTTATGAAAGTGGAAGAGATCTACGACGTTAAGGCTGGCCCTGACGCGGGGAAGAGGATAGCGTGAGGACAAGGCGGCGGTGGTCGGGATGAGAAGCGCGGTCGAGCGGGGGGAGGAGCATGCGAGGCGAGCGGGGCACAGGTTCAACCTCATAGTGAGGGCCCTCCCGCAAGACCCGTCTTCGGGGATGACCGTTGACGAGCTCCTTGCGAGGCTGAAGAGGATCGGCTATCGGGAAGACTTCGATCAGCTCGGGACCGATCTGGCCGTCCTGCTCGAGAGGGGGGAGATATCCTCGTCCCTCGCCGATGGCAGGGCAGTTTATTGGGTCCTCCCTAAGGGCCTCTTCGAGGCGAGGAAGAGGGTGGCGCTGATCAAGCTCCACAATGCTGAGATCAGCGAGGAAGACCTCCAGGCACTGGAGGAGATCGCTAGGAGGGGCAAGGTGCCCCCCTGAAGCGCATTTTCCAGCCCCTGGGCTTCGGAAAGATTTATTAAAACGCCCAAGT
>JANHAI010000169.1 GCA_024464205.1 Candidatus Methanomethylicia archaeon | reverse complement strand
GTGGAAAGGATGCTGAGTGAAGGTATCATAAAAAAATTCACTCTTGAGATGGATACAGGGGATAAGCTGAAGGCCATTATTCTGATATCTGTGCAGCCCTCAAGACCCAATCCCCAAGTTGCCCAGGAAGTCAGGAACATAGAAGGCGTTGACCTTGTTCTCGAAGTGGCTGGAGAGGTAGACATAATTGTCATAGTCTCAGGCTCATCAATGCAGGAGGTCAACAGGTACATCGACGAGATAAGGAGGATAGAAGGCCTTTCCAAAACAAATTCAATGATAGTGCTGAGAACCTGGGTTTGATTTTCGAATTTACAGGTGTTGAAAACGTATTTTTTTAAAATATTAATTAGCGAAACATTTAAATAATTTCGCAATTCGAAGCTTACTGTATTTGACAGGGGAAAGCAGAGCATGGTAATGTTAAACATACTCTTTGACCACATGCGGTGGGAAGAAAAGGCGCTCTATAACGCATGCGAAAAGAAGGGCATTGACTTTAGCCTGGTCGATGCGGAGAAGATATTCATCGATCTTACCTCTGACGCCAAGCCTAAAGAGGTCGGGGACGTGGTCATACAGAGGTGCGTGAGCCACTTCAGGGGGCTATATGCCACAGCTGCCCTCGAGAATGCAGGCGTCACTGTGGTGAACAGATACAGGACTTCTGAGACGTGCGGAAACAAGGTTCTCGGCACATTGGCGCTCAAGAATGCAGGAATACCGACCCCTAGGACGTGTATAGCATTCACGCCTGAGGCTACCATGAATGCGCTGCAGGAACTGGGTTACCCTGCAATACTCAAGCCCATTGTCGGCAGCTGGGGCAGGCTCGTCTCGCTGGTGAAGGACAAGACATCAGCAATGGTAGCGCTCGAGCACCGCGAGATGATGTTCCCCATATACCAGATCTATTATGCCCAAGAGATGATCAAGAGGCCGCCGAGGGATTTGAGGGTATTCGTCATAGGTGATGACGTCCCTGTTGCAATATACAGGGTAAACGAGACCGAAGATTGGCGGACGAACACCGCCCGCGGAGGGAGGGTGGAGAGGTGCCCAGTAACCGATACAATACGGGATTTGGCATTGAAGTCCGCAGAGGCTGTTGGCGGGGGGGTCTTCGGCGTGGACATGATGGAATCAAATGGCGGGCTTGTGGTTCATGAGATAAACAGCACCGTTGAGTTTAAGAACACGGTTCCTGCTACTGGAGTCGACATACCAGGAATGATTGTTGAGTATGCTTTAAAGGTGGCTAAAAGATGAAGACCGTTGGAATAATAGGTGCCTCTGGTTATACGGGAGGCGAACTCCTCAGGATACTTGTTAACCATCCTGAAGCCGACCTCAAGGTGGCGACTTCAAGGGAATATGCTGGCGAGCCTGTTTTCAGGCTGCACCCACAATTAAGGAAGCTTACTGATCTGAAATTCGTCGAGCCGGATGTCGAAAAGATTGCTCAGAGCTGCGAGTACGTTTTTTTGGCATTGCCTCACGGCGCTTCGGCCTCAGTTGCAAAAAAGCTGCTGGAGCTGGGCGCAAAGGTGATTGACCTTAGCGCAGACTTCAGGCTAAAAGACAAGGAGGATTACCCCAAATGGTACGGGTGGGAGCACCCTTGCCCTGAGCTATTGTCAGAGGCAGTATTTGGCCTCCCTGAGCTTCACAGGGAGCAGATAAAGAATGCAAGGCTGATAGCCAACCCAGGCTGCATAGCAACGGCGAGCATCCTTAGCCTGGCTCCAGCAATGAAACTGGGAGCCATCGAGAAGAACAGGTTTGTTGTCGACGCAAAGATCGGATCCTCAGGTGCGGGAACGTCAGTCAGCATCTCGAGCCACCACCCAGAGCATTCAGGCGTTGTTAGGGCATACAAGCCAGCTATGCACAGGCACACTGCAGAAATAGAGCAGGAGCTGCGATATGTGGGCAAAACTACGGATGTGACCATTGCAATGACTCCCCATGCGGTAGATATGGTCAGGGGGATAATGGCCACAGGCCATTCTTTCCTTACAAGGGATGTAACTAACCAGGAGCTCTGGAAGGTCTACCGGGAGATGTACCAGAATGAGCCCTTTGTAAGGATCGTCAGGGACCACAAGGGGTTGCATATGCTCCCTGATCCCAAGAATGTGGTAGGGTCAAACTTCTGCGATGTAGGGTTCGAGCTCGATCCCCACGCTAAAAGACTGATTACCTTTGGCGCGATAGACAACCTGCTTAAGGGAGCGGCAGGTCAGGCAATACAGAACTTCAATATAATGCTCGGCGTTGATGAGACCACTGGCATCAGGTTTGCTGGAGTAAGACCCATATGAAAATAGTAGTCAAGATGGGCGGCGATCTGCTGAAGGGTGAATCAATCAACGCCCCCCTCATAAACGACATCAAGAGCCTGAGCTCTGAAAACAGGATCACGATTGTGCATGGAGGCGGGGACATCGTAACAGATGTCGCGAGGAAGCTTGGGAAGGAACAGATCTTTGTGATGTCGCCTGAAGGCTTCAAGAGCAGGTATACCGATAAGGAAACAGCCGAGATTTATGCGATGGTCATGGCAGGTTCCATAAACACGAAGATAGTGGGGACTATGCAGAGCTATGGCATAAATGCGGTTGGGCTCTCTGGTTTTGACGGGGGCCTGATAAGGGCGGAGCGCAAGAAGCGCCT
>JANHAI010000168.1 GCA_024464205.1 Candidatus Methanomethylicia archaeon | reverse complement strand
GAGTACAGGCTAGACTTCTTGAGGAAGGTCGGGAGGCGGATACACCGCCCGATGATCTACAACAACGCCTGGATAACGATCTCCGCGCTCGGCGGGTTCAGGGAGGTCGGGAGGCAGGCGATCCTCGTCCAGACCCTCGACAGCAAGGTACTGATCGACTGCGGCGTCAGGCCGGGCGCCCAGTCCCCGTTCGACGAGTTCCCGCGCCTCGACATCTCCGAGTTCGCTATTGAGGAGCTCGATGCAGTGATAGTCACGCACGCCCACCTCGACCACTGCGGCCTGGTCCCCATCCTCTTCAAGTACGGCTACGGCGGGCCGGTCTACTGCACGAGGCCGACGAAGAGCCTGATGACGCTCCTGCAGCTGGACTACCTCGACGTCGCAGTCAAGGAAGGGAAGCCGACCCCCTACGGCCTGAGGGAGGTGAAGAAGGAGCTCCTCCACACGATACCGCTCGACTACGGAGAGGTCACCGACATCTCCCCTGACATAAGGCTCACGCTCCACAACGCCGGCCACATCCTCGGATCCGCGATGGTCCACCTCCACATCGGGGAGGGGCTGTACAACATTGTCTACACTGGGGACTTCAAGTACGCGAAGACGCGGCTCCTGGAGCCAGCGACCGCCTCGTTCCCCAGGACCGAGACGCTGATAATGGAGAGCACGTACGGGGCGCCTACCGACGTAGTCCCCAGCAGGGAGGAGACCGAGCACATGCTCCTCGAGACCGTGAACTCCACCATCAGGCGCGGCGGTAAGGTCCTTATCCCCATACTCGCAGTGGGGAGGGCGCAGGAGATAATGCTCGTCCTCGACGAGGCCATCAAGCTCGGAGCGATCCCGCAGGTCCCGATCTACATAGAGGGTATGCTCCAGGAGGTCACCGCGATCCACACCGCCTACCCTGAGGAGCTCGCGAGGGAGCTGAAGAACAGGATCTTCCACAAGGGTGAGAACCCTTTCCTCTCCGAGCACTTCGTAAGCGTGGACGACAAGAGCGCCAGGCCTGACATAGCCGAGGGGAGCCCGTGCATAATAATGGCGACTTCCGGGATGCTCACCGGCGGGCCGGCGCTCGAGTACTTCAGGCTCCTTGCCCCGAACCCCGCCAACACCATGGTCTTTGTAAACTACCAGATCGAGGGGACGCTCGGCAGGTCGATACTGAGGGGCCTCAAGGAGATACCGCTGAGCAACTCGCAGGGGAAGATGGACGTCATCCAGGTCAGGATGGACGTGAAGTCCATAGACGGCTTCTCAGGCCACAGCGACAGGAAGCAGCTCCTGAGGTTCGTGAACAACCTCTCGCCGAGGCCGAAGCAGGTCCTCGTCGTCCACGGGGAGGAGTCTAAGTGCGTGAGCATGGCGGATTCCGTGAGGCGCTTCTTCCACGTCGAGGCGCAGGCGCCGAGCATAGGGGACAGGCTGAGGGTCAAATAAAAAACGGCCGCGCGCAGTGCACATGCGCTGGAAAACCAGCCGAACCATAAAATTGCCCGTGGGGGATCAGGATCAGAGGGCGCGCATGCCCTTCCAGATCTCGTCGCCCACGTGGTGGACGTTCTTGACCGCCTTTCCCTTAGGCTTCTTCAGGATCTCCTCCCTCTCCATGAGGAGGACCCCGACGGCGAGCCCCTTCGAGTGCTTCTCATCGACGACGAGGACGACGTCCCCGACCTTTGCGCCCTCGTCGACCTTCCTTATCCCTGGTGCCATGACGTCCGCGCCGTTGGCTACAAAAGGGACCGCCCCCATGTCCACGACCACTTTCGGGAGGCTATCCAAGACGTCCTCCGAGGCAGAGAGCGCAGGCATCAGCTTCCCGCCGTCGCTTATCAGTATTGGCTTGCCACCCTGCATGTAGATCCTGATCCCGTCCTCCAGCTCCACGAGCTCCACCCCCTTCTTTCTGTCGACCTGCCTCAGGAGTGCGGGGACGACCTTCGCGGTCTCCTCGAAGAGCTCCTTCAGGTCCCTTGAGCTGAGCGGGTGCCTCTTCTTGACCAACAAGTTGCAGCGATCTCCGATAGGCTTAAATAATGTTTTTCATTAACCCAAGACACTAGATAACCTTTACGGCTTGTGATTGTTATGAGCGAAATTGGCGCAACCGAGATGCTTAGCGAATCCTTGGGGTCGTTTGTCCTTGTGAAGCTTAAGGGAGGCAGGGAAGTCCGGGGCCTTATGAAGAGCTTTGACCAGCACCTGAACCTAGTGCTGGACGAGGCCGAGGAGCTGATACCCGACAAGGAGCCGAAGAAGCTTGGCGCCATAATCGTCAGGGGAGACAACGTCGTGATAGTCTCGCCTTCCCCGAGGTGAGCCGGATGAAGGGGACCACTTCTTTTGGCAAGAGGAACAGGGGCATAACCCACATACCGTGCAGGCGCTGCGGCAGGAAATCGTACAACGTCCGGAAGAAGTTCTGCTCAGCATGCGGGTACGGGAAGACCCCCAGGATGAACAATTGAACTGCTGGCGCCCTCCAGCAGGCTATTTAAGTTGATCCAGATCAATGGGAGTGGGTGATCCAATTGTCATCGACAGAGGCACCAGCAGAGAAGCTGCCAGTCGACGAGAGGATAAAGGTCATTGACTACGCCACAATCTCGAAGAAGGGCGGCTGGTGGACCGCAGTCGTACTCGGGGAGGAGAACGGAAGGAAGAAGGTAATGCTCT
>JANHAI010000167.1 GCA_024464205.1 Candidatus Methanomethylicia archaeon | reverse complement strand
TTGCGACCTGCTCGCGGAGGTTGGAGTGCTGCCACTGGTCCTGGAATTTGGCTTTGAGATCAACGGTCATGGCGGAGCCTCCTCTATCTTATATTCCCAATGTTCACATGAATCCATGAAATTTCTTACATCGAGCAAATAACCATCTTCGACGTGTTCAGGATGGCTGCAAGTCCCTTGGCATTTGTAAGCTTCGGTATTCAGAACTTTAAAATACTTGCAATTGTAGCACTTTCCACTCCTTTCCCCTTTCGCCAAGGTCATTTTTGAACCTCCTTTTCTTTATTTTCCAATTCCTTGATTTTTTCAAAGACCATATGCATTGCATCATATAACCCAAGATAATACGAGTAAGTTCCCACTGCTTCAGAGAGAGGAATCCAGTCGAGAAGTGGCAACGTTGTAAAGTATTTTGCTTCTTTATCCCTAACCCATTCCTTTAATTCCTCAAGTTCTTTTGTCATTCATTTTTCCTCCTTTATGAGCCTGATGAGCTTTTCTTCCCTGTCATCGCCGACCCAGATGTGGTATACGTCCCCGCTGCTGTGGATCACGCCCTTGGGGGCGTCATAGGGTCCGAAGATCTTCAGCGCTATGAGCGGGTCGTGCCAGCTTGGGTCCCAAGTCCACAGTTCGCTCGCCTTCACTTCGTAGCACCAGAGGGCTTTTCCGCAGACTGGGCAGACCTCCCCGTGGACGTGCTTCGAGTCGTAGTCCTTTTCGTCCTGCGCTTGCTCTTCTATCATTATTTCGCACAACCCGTCCCCCATCCAGAACGGGCATGTTGGATCGCAGTAAAAACCGATATCCAGTGGGCAATCGCCCTCGATCTCGGCTTCGAGTTCTTCCTCCCATTCCGCGTCTTCATCATAATCCTCATAATAGTCGTCTTGACTCATAGTGACTCCTCCTTCGGGTGCAGACCCATCGCCTTCATGTAGTTTTCCCGCGCCCTGAACATGGCTTCCTCGTAGTCTTGCTTGGCTTTTTCCATAGCCTTCATGTACTGCAGCTCGGCCTCCCTCACGGCTGTCGTGTGCTCCTCCTGGGCCCTGATGAGGGCATCTATGTAGTCTATTTCCGCTTCACCCCTCATGTTTTTTGGACGGCAAATCACGGCTCACATTACCTCCTTTTTGGCGGGAGTTAGCTGGGCGCCACCAACACCCAGCAACCCAGAATAGAGAAGGGTGGCTCAATCGTTTCCCCAAGGTGTCCTCCTCTCGCCGAGGTCATGCGGTCGCCTTCCTCTTGGCGTCGTAGAAGAACTTGGCTTTCTCGTCGATGAATTTCGAAGCCTCCTCGAAGGTGATGTTGTTGGGGTACCCTGGCGGGTACGGGATGTTGAGGGTCTTGCAGATGTCGTTGATGAACCGCTTCTGGTTCTCGGTGGCGCGGCGCGGGGTAAGGTTGTACTTTATTTGAGCCTTGATCTCGGAAACGTCGCGCTCCAGTGCTTCGATGCGCTTTTTGAGGTCGGTCAGGACGGCGTCCAAACCGCGGAGCTCTTCGAGGACGTAGCTCATAGCTTCCTACCTCCGTAAGACTTCCCGTTGGTGCTGTGGCACCTTGGGCACTCGTACACCTGCTTTTCTGTGACGAAGAGCACCTCGCAGACGGGGCACCAGTAGGACGGGCTGCTGTAGAGTGGTTTCAGGATCTTTTCGGTTTCGCTCATTCCAGAGCCTCCTTGAGTTTTTCCAGGAGGGACTTTGCCGTCCCGTAGGCTTGGTCGGATTGCGGGTCGACGTCCTTGAGTTCTTTGGCTATCTGCGACATGACCTGGACCAGGCGCTCGTGTGGCTCGCTCAACGGCTCAAGCTTCTGGACGGTGGTTATGAGGCGCTTGGACCAAGACAGGTACCACTCCTTGATCCAGAAGCGGTCGCATGTCATGTCGCGGACGGACACCAGAACCTTGACGAGCGACGTGAGGATGTCCTGGAATTCCTGCTGGTTCTTCTCTGCCATGAGCTGCGACGCCAGGGATGGCTTTGGAGGGGGAGCGTTGGTTATGTTCGGGTCGCCGTTGAGGTACAGAAGTAGGGCCTCTTTGATTATTTCGGACCGGCTCCGCTTGGTGATATTTTCTCGTTCTTTTAATTTGAGAAACAGCTCGGGTGGGATGCCAGCACTTACGACAACGATCTTCTTATGAACCTCCATTTCCTGTGGAACCACTGGAGCGCGCGAGACTATATTATTACTGTTAGAAGGGCTGTTATAATTATAACCATTATAATTATAATCATTATAATTATAACAACTGTTTTGCCGTATATTATAGTCTCGTGCTCCAGTGGATGCAGTGGAAATGGAGGTATTATCATTATTTGTCATTTTATCACGATTAAGTTCATTAGGTGGCTCAGCTTTCTTATCTTGGGGGGCTCCTGGCGTGGTGGGCTTGTCATCTGGGGGAGCGATGGCTTCTACCATGTCGGGGCCCTCCCATCGCAGTTCGTACAGTCTTTCCCCCACGGGCAGATCGATGTGACCACACACCCAGCTCCGAAGCATGGTGGATGGTCGATTCGACCACTGCAGAAGTCATCCCACGCGCTCATAGCTGCACCTCCGCCTCCCTGAAGTGCTCGCAGCAGCACTCCTCGGGGTGCGACACCCCGACGTGGAGCGCTCTGCAGAACGAGTCCAGGGCGTCGTAGAACATGCAGTTCTCGCAAGAGT